>DAIOWL010000124.1:0-11521 GCA_036758545.1 Streptosporangiaceae bacterium
CTCGATCGCCGCGCGGGACTCGAGAGCCGCGTCGAAAAGCTCGGCCACCGACTTCCGGATCTCCTCGCGCAGAGCAGCCCTGTCCTTGCAGAGGTTCTCGATGTTCCGTTGATAAAGAACGAACCTCGTCCCGAAGGAGACCCTCGAGCGTGCCCCCGCAGCGAAGTCGCCGCCCAGGCCGCCAAACAAATTGTCCGAATCGCCGCCCCCAGTGCTAGGCCCTTCCAGATGCCACCGGCGATCCGGATCTACACCCCTCTCGACCCGCGACTTGTCCGGCAGCAGCACCACGTCCACAGGGCCGCCGGAGGAACCGCCCGTCTCGGAGTCATGAACCCTGATCTCTGCATCTGCCTGTGCCTGGAAGTCAGCACCCGCTATCCGGTACGGCACCACCCAGGTACCCGAACCGAAGGTCAGCGCCGCCGCAGCGGCGAAGTCGGGCTGCCCCGCCTTAGGGTTGTCCGCGTCGAGCCAGACCTTGACCTGGCCGCGTAGCGTCCATCCAGGAGCGAACCGGCTGGCTACCTCCAAAAGGCTATCGAGGCGTTCGCCCGCCTCCTCGAATCGACCCTGGCGGTACAGCGCGACCGCGAGGCGCCACAGCGCCTGGGCAGACGCCGGATCAGCGTCGGCCGCCGCCTGGGCGGCCCTCCGCGCATCCTCAAAATGCCCAAGCCACCACAGCGCCTCCGAGGCGAGCACGAGCGACGCGATCCGGACCGCGGGCACCGGATCTCTCAGGTGGCGATGGGCCACCCACAGGGCCCCAAGCGGATGATCAGGGCAACTGCGCGTGTGTTCCCGCAGCGTCTCCAGAGCATCCTTCGCCGATTCCCGGCCCTCGTGGCGGTGTCCGGCGGGAACAAGGTTGAGCCACTGTGCCGCGGCGTCTCTCAGCGGCGCATCTAGTTCGAAGTCGGGCGCTTTGGCGTTCGCCACATAGCCGGGACCTGAGTGATGGTAGGGCCGGGGCCTTGGAACAACGGAGGGTGTCACATCATCTCCGGGCATGGGGCACATGATCGTTTCCTTGCCTCGGGCCGCGCCCACTAGAACGCGACATGATGTGCGTCTAATGTAGTGGGCCGACGCGCGGTGCAGGAGCGTCAGGTAGTTCTGTCTCAGGGCGCGCCGCAGCCAAGCGCGCTGCGGGAACAGCGGCGACGCGCCACAGCGCCTCCCGGAATGAACAGGGCGCCGGATCGGCTTTACCATACGGTGGCGGTCGCCTTGTGTGTCCGTGTCGTCTGCCGCTCGCAGAGAACGATTCTGCGGGCGGCCCTTGAGGAATCTGGAGAAGTCGCGTCGAGGACCGCCTGGGTACCGCACCGTGCGGACCCGAATCCAGCTCTCGAGGAGTGACATGTCGCAGCAGGCTAAGCCTGCTCAGTGAACAGCAGCTAGCCGTGGGCCGACCCGCATGTTGGCGTCGACCCGCGTCATGTTCGTCGCAACGGTAATTCGTCGCGACGGTGGCCGAGTTCGATGTCAGCGCCGTCATAACGTGGCCGAGGGCAGAAACTAGTGGGGAGTCAGAGGTCTTTGTTGAGCAAGGTGGTTGTACATGATCGGGGATAACGGCGGGGCTGCGAGCGGCTTCGCCGACCTGACGCTGGCCCCGGAACTATGCCACGTGCTCTCGGGCCTCGGTTATGAGGAGCCGACACCGATACAGGCTGCCGCCATCCCGCCGCTGCTTGAGGGCCGTGACCTGGTCGGGCAGGCAGCGACTGGGACAGGAAAGACGGCCGCCTTCGCGCTTCCCATCCTCCAGCGGATACTCGGAGAAGACGGCCGGGCCGAGCCGCTCGCTCTGGTGCTCGTCCCGACGCGCGAGCTCGCGGTGCAGGTCTCGGCGGCAATGCGTAGCTATGGGCATGACATGGGGGCGCGTGTCCTGCCGGTTTACGGCGGCGAGCCCATCGGTCGGCAGTTGGGGCCGCTCAAGCGTGGCGTCGACGTCGTGGTGGCGACGCCCGGGCGTGCGCTCGACCACATGAAGCGGGGAACGCTGACGTTGAGCGGCCTTGAGATCCTCGTCCTCGACGAAGCGGACGAGATGCTCGACATGGGTTTCGCCGAGGAAATCGAGGCGATCCTCGCCAGCACCCCCGAGAAGCGGCAGACCGCGCTGTTCTCGGCGACGATACCGCCGCGGATCGACGGCATGGTGCGCCGCCATCTGCGCGACCCCGTGCGGGTCGAGCTCGGTCGCCAGGCGTCGGCGTCAGCCGACGGACTGCTGGTGCGGCAAACTGCCTACCTCGTGCCACGCGGGTACAAGGCGGCTGCTCTCGGTCGTGTGCTTGACCTGGAGAGGCCGACGGCCACGATCGTCTTCTGTCCGACCAGAGACGAGGTGGACCAGCTCACCGAGTCCCTGAACGGCCGCGGCTATCGCGCTGAGGCGCTGCACGGCGGAATGGACCAGAAGCAGCGCGACCGGGTCATGGCCCGGCTGCGCAGCCGGGCCATCGACCTTCTCGTGGCCACCGACGTGGCCGCCCGCGGTCTCGACATCGACCAGCTCACGCACGTGGTGAACTACGACGTGCCTGGCTCGCCGGAATCGTACGTGCATCGCATCGGGCGCGTTGGCCGGGCCGGCCGCGAAGGCACGGCCATTACCCTGGCCGAGCCGCGCCAGCACAGGCTGATCAAGACCATCGAACGGGCGACCAAGCAGCCGATCACGATCGAGATGCTGCCGACCGTCGCTAACCTGCGGGCGAGGCGGTTGGAGCTGATGCGCACCGCGCTGCGGGAGAGCCTGCTCAAAGACGACGACCTCAATGCCTTCCGGTCTGTTGTCGGGCCGCTCGGTGCGGAGTTCGACCCCTACGAGGTGGCGCTCGCCGCGGTCAAGCTGGCCTATGAGGCGAGCGGAACACCTCGCGAGGAAGAAGAGATTCCTGCGGTCGAAATGCCGTCGGCGGACGGCCACCGCGACGGCCGAAAGGCCAAACCACGTGACCAGTGGCAGGCTACCGGCCGTGACCAGCGGCGTGGCCGCCGCGCGACTGCGGGCACGACACGCCTGTTCGTGGGCACCGGCCGTTCCGCCGGAGTCCGGCCACAGGATCTTGTGGGCGCTATCACCGGCGAGTCGTACCTATCCGGCAAGGACATTGGTGCGATCGAGATCGCCGATCGTTTCTCCCTTGTAGAGGTTCCCGAGTCAGCCGCCGACGACGTGGTCGCGGCGCTCCGGCGGACGAGCATCAAGGGCCGGAGTGCAACCATTCGCCGCGAACGCTACTCGGCTCGGTAGTACCCAGCCTTCGCCAGCCGGCGGCCAGCGCCGACGCCGAGGATGACAGGGGCAAAGGACCCGGCGGTCATGGCTCCCTCCCGGAAGTTTCCGTGTCCGAGGACAGAGTGCGCCCAAGGCCAATGCATCCTGACTGCGGAGTTCGCGCTTGACGATGATGCCCCGTGTCGTCAGCCGGGACAGGGTAGCGGCCGCGTTCGGACGCCAAGGCCGCCACCGTCCGGCTCGTACCCCGTTGACATAAGTACCTGTCAGGAGAAACGTCAGATGACAGGCACGACACCGGCCAAGGAACCGTCCGGCGGTCAAGCAGGTATTCCGCGCCAACTAGGAGAGGAAGCACCACTATGCAAGGAGCCATCCTGCATGCCCCGCGGGACATACGCGTCGAGCAGCGCGAGGACCCGAAGATCGAGCAGCCGACCGACGCGGTCATCCGCCTAGCCGCGACCTGCGTGTGTGGGTCTGATCTGTGGCCCTACCGGGGCATCGAACCTGTCGACGGGCCAGCACCGATGGGCCACGAGTACGCCGGCATCGTCGAAGAAGTCGGCCGCGACGTCCGAAACGTCAAGCCCGGCCAGTTCGTCGTCGGCTCGTTCATCGCCTCCGACAATACGTGTGAGATCTGCCGGGCCGGCTACCAGACCTCATGCCTGCACCGCGCGCCGATGGGCGCGATCGGAACTCAGGCCGAACTGGCCCGGATCCCACTCGCCGACGGCACCTTGGTCGCTACCCCCGACGTGCCGTCCGATGATCTGGTTCCCAGCCTGCTGGCCGCCTCCGACGTGCTCGGCACCGGATGGTTCGGTGCCGCTGCCGCGGACGTGCAGCCGGGCAAGACCGTTGCGGTGGTCGGTGACGGCGCGGTCGGCCTACTCGCCGTGCTAGCGGCCCGGCAGCTCGGGGCAGAGCGGATCATCGCGATGAGTCGGCACGAGCCGCGGCAGAAGCTGGCACTGGAGTTCGGGGCCACCGATATCGTCACCGAACGCGGTGACCACGGCGTCACCGCGATCAAGGAACTGACCCGTGGGCTCGGCGCGCACTCGGTCATCGAAGCCGTCGGCACCCAGGAATCGATGATGCAGGCCATCCGCTCGGCCCGCCCGGGCGGGTACGTCGGCTACGTCGGCGTCTCCCACGACGTCGAACTGCCCGGCCGCGAGTTGTTTTTCTCCCACGTCCACCTGCACGGCGGCCCCGCCCCGGTCCGTCGCTTCCTGCCCGAGCTCATCGACCTGATCTGGAACCGCCAGATCGACCCCGGCCAGGTCTTCGACCTCACCCTTCCACTGGACCAGGCTGCCGAAGGCTACCGGGCGATGGACGAACGCCGCGCCATCAAGACCTTGCTCCGACCGTGATCCCGTGGTCACGGTGCCACGCCAATTTCGTGAACGCGCGGAGGAAGCCTTGTCATCTGATCCGCGAGCGCCGCTGGCCCGCCGAGTCGTCACCGGCACTCGCTGGCGGTCAGGTGGCGCCCGGGGCCTAATGAGTTTTGCCTGAGCCTGACCGGGTGGCCCGGGGGGTGTCCCAGTAATTCCTGGGGCTTGAGGACATGGCCGACGTGCTCGAGTACGGCATGCTCACCTTCATTGAGCAGGAGTCCGGAGCCATGGTGCCTCTAACCGCGGCTGGAACATCTGCGGCGGTCCGCCACTTCTCGCCTCTTTCGTGGTCGTGTTCGCGGCCCGGCTGCTCGTGTTCCCGTTGCCGCACCCAGGCAGTCAAGCCGATGACGAATACTAGCGGCCCAGCGGGCCGCGCCCGACCTGCCCCGCATCTGCCCCGGCCGCTCATCCGCGACACCCAGCATCAGGCCAGGCCGGTCACGAGGCGGAAATCACGCGGGCGCGCCGGCCTATCAACGTGCTGCTGTAGTGCCGGAGAACCACAGGACGTCTAAACCGTAACTTAATCGGCCATTCCGGTTGAGCCTGGCTATTTCGCGTGCTCTGCTGTCCGGTAACGGCAGCGCCATCAGCCGCCGGGGGGTGGTAAGTGTGGGCCTGAAAGACCACGATCCCGCGCCATCTCCTGATGTCCTGCGGAACGGCGGGGTCCTGGCCAGGCCGGCCGGGCACGGGCGGAGACTGGCCAGGAAAGCAGAGCCGTCGTGGGGCCGGGTGCTGGTCAGCACCGTCAAGCTGGCGGTATTGCGTCGGCGGGCGGCCGGCCTGAGGCGGCTGCGCGTGAGCGGTTCCCGGCCCTGGCCTGCCCGTCGGCGCTTCGCCACCTTCGTCCTGGCCTTGGCGGGTGCCACAGTGATCGTGCTGTGGCTTGCCGGCGGTTTCACCGGCACCCCGTCCAGGGCTGCGCGGGTGCCGGCGGGCGGCGCTGGGCCGCTATCCGTGGCGACCGGGGCACAGGCCCGGGCGGCCGCCTGGATCGCCGGTCAGGTGAGCGGCGGCGCGATCGTCGCCTGCTATCCCGGCATGTGCGCGGCGCTGCAAGAACAGGGCGTCGCTGCGGGCCGGCTGATGCTGCTGCGGTCCGCGGCCGCCAGCCCGCTCGGCGCCAGCGTGCTGGTGACCTCCCGGCTGGCTGCCGGCCAGCTGGCCCACCGGTACGCGCCTGAGCTGATCGCGAGCTTCGGTTCGGGCGGTAACCGGGTTGAGGTCCGTGCGGTCGAGCCCGGCGGGGCATCGGCCTACCGCGCCGCGCTGCGGGCCGACCTTGCCGCTCGTCGGGCGGCCGGATCTGAGCTGCTCCGGAACTCGCATATCCGGTTCACTGGGATAGGTGCCGCGCAGTTGCGAGCCGGGCAGGTGGATACCCGGCTGCTCGCCACGCTGGTGGCGCTGGCGTCCCAGTATTCGTTCGGGGTGAGCGCGTTCGGCGATGCCGCCCCTGGCGCCCTGGTGCCGTTCCGTGCGGTAACCATCACCGGGATTGGCCGCGGCCTGCCGGCGGCCCTGGCCATGGTGCGCGCGCAGAACCCGCCGTACCTGCCCGCCCGCGCCGCTGCCGCCGGCCAGACCGGGCTGAGTATCGAGTTCGCCGCGCCCAGCCCGCTGGGGCTGCTCTCACCGGTCCTTAACACCGGCTCGCCGCGCCCGGCGGCGTATCCCTCGGGAGCGGACACAGATCAGATGAGAGGTGAGTAATCATGCGGCTGCTGCGGCACCTTGCCCGGCTGGCGACGACCATAACCCTGCTCGGGAGCGCGGCTGTCCTCATGGCGGCCACATCACCGGCCGCGTCCGCGGCACCGGCGGCCGGGCCGGACGGATGGATCCGGATCGCCCATCTGTCGCCCCAGGCGCCGGCCATGGACATGTACGTGTATCCGTTCGGTAACCCCGGCCGTCCGCTCGTGCTGAAGGACGTCAGCTATGGCGCCGTCTCGACGTACATGGCGGTCATCCCGGGCCAGTACACGGTGGCGATGCGGGGCTTCGGCGCGCCGCCGTCCAGCAAGCCCGCGCTGACCACGAGCTTCAGGGTGGCCGCGGGTGCCGCCTACACGCTGGCTGCCCTCGGCCCCGACCCCGGTCTGCGGACCGAGGTGCTGAAGGACGAGATGACCGCGCCGGCGGGCAAGGCCGTTGTCCGGGTCCTGCAGGCCTCGCTCAGGCAGCACCAGGTGACGGTCAGCTACGGGACGGATGTCCTAGCCCGGCAGCTAGCGTTCGGGGCGGCCACGTCATACCGGGCCGTCTCGCCGGGCGCGCAGACCGTGCGGTTCACCGCGCCGGGCCAGCACGCCGCCATGCCGGTCACGCTGGCCGCTGACAGCGTGCACACCATCGTGGTGCTCGACGATTCCTCCGGCCTGAAGGTCGACGCCGTGACCGACGCGGCCGGCAGCAAGAGCATGCCGAAGGGCGCCATCTCCGCCGGATTCGGCGGGACGGCACCACGCCCGCCCGCCAGTCCCGCGCCGTGGCTGATGATGATCGCGGCCGGGACCCTGCTGACCGCGGCGGCCCTTGTCCGGTTGTGCCGCCCGGCCTAGCACACGGACGCCTCAGGCGGCCGGACGCACCGAGGTCGACCGCGGCGTGCTCCGTTTACGGCTGCTCGCCGGCCCGTGCCCGCAGCCGGGCCAGTTCGGCCTGCAGCTGGCGGGTCTCCTCTTGCAGGGCCAGAACCCGGCGGATGCCGGCCAGGTTGAGCCCGTCGGCAGTCAACGCGCAGATCTCGGCGATCCGGTCGATGTCCCGGCGGGAGTACCGGCGGGTGCGCCCGTGCTGCGCGTCGGGTCCAGCAGCCCCTCCCGCTCGTAGATACGCGCAGATCTCGGCGATCCGGTCGATGTCCCGGCGGGAGTACCGGCGGGTGCCGCCCGTGCTGCGCGCCGGGTCCAGCAGCCCCTCCCGCTCGTAGATCCGCAGTGTCTGCGGGTGCAGTCGGGCCAGCTCGGCGGCCACCGAGATGCTGAACAGGCCCCGGTCGAGGTCCGCCCAGCCCGGGCTCACCATAGCCGGTCCTGCCGCAGCCGGTCCCGGGCCAGGCAGCGCAGGGCCAGCGCGGCCAGGACGGCGAGCCTGGCCTGATCTTCATCCAGGCTGCCAGCTGACGCTGCCGGCGTACCCTCCACCCGGACAGGGCCTGCCCGCAACGGCGGCCCGGGCACCGGGAACAGTCCCGCCGGGCCACCCGGCTTGGCCCGCCGCGCCGGCACGGGGACCGCCCCCGGCATCCCAGAGGCGGTCTGGCCGCGTTCGAGGGCGCGGTCATAGGCGGCGCGGCGACCCGGGTCGCCGAGCACCTGCCAGGCTTCGGCCAGGGCGCGGAACCGGCCCGGCGCGCCGTCGTCGGCCGGCCGGGCATCGGGGTGCTCGTCCCGAGCCCGACGCCGCCAGGCCTGCGCGATCTCATCGCGGGAGGCATCCCGGGACACGCGGAGCAGCTGGTACAGATCCGGTCCGGGACCGGCGTGATCCGCATCGGCCATGACCGTCACCTTCCCTCCGCGGGCAGCCCACCGACATCCTTGGCTCCAGTATGTATCAGGAGAAAATCTCAGTCGAGTCTTGTCAGATAATTCCTGTAGTGCTATATAGATCACGTGAGCGTGACTGACACCCTAGACCAGATGAGGAGGCACCGATCATGCTCATGCGCACCGACCCGTTCCGCGAGCTCGACCGGCTCACCCAGCAGGTGCTCGGCACCACCGCCCGGCCCGCCGCGATGCCCATGGACGCCTACCGCCAGGGCGACAGCTTCTACATCTGCCTGGACCTGCCCGGCATCGATCCCGGCTCCATCGACCTGACCGTCGAGCAGAACGTGCTCACCATCCGCGCCGACCGCGCCCCGCTCCAGGCCGACGGCGCCCAGATGATCGTCGCCGAACGGCCCTACGGCACCTTCACCCGGCAGGTCTTCCTCGGCGAGACCCTCGACGCCGACAACATCACCGCCGACTACGCCGCCGGCGTACTCACCCTGACCATCCCGGTCCGCGAAGCCGCTAAGCCTCGCACCATCGAGGTCACCAGCAGCGACGCCAGGCAGGCCGTCACCGCCTGACCGCTCCGGCCGCGGTATCGGCATCACCGGCATGGGCCGCCGCGCCGCCGGCGGCCCATGCCACACCCGGAAGCCGCACATTTCAACTTCCTTCCAGCCAGCCCAGGTGAACGCGGAAGCGGCGTTTGACGGCGGGCTCTACCGGGTAGCCGCCGCGGACGCCAGGCAAGCGGGAGGAACAGCATGTCATCAGATGCAATCGTGATCTTGAAGGGCGATCACAAGGAAATCCGCGGCCTGTTCCGCAAGTTCCAGGCTGCCGGGGACAGGGCGGTCAAGACGAAAGGCAAGCTCGCCGGGCAGATCATCGAGCTGCTCACGGTGCACACCTACATCGAGAACGAGGTGATGTACCCCGAGGTCTGCGCGCTGCTCCCCGACCTCAAGGACGACGTGCTCGAGTCCTATGAAGAACATCACGTGGCCGACGTCCTGTGCATGGAGCTAGCCGGCATGCCGGCCGATGCCGAACGCTTCGACGCCAAGGCCACGGTGCTCATCGAGAACGTCACGCATCACATCGAAGAAGAAGAGCAGGACTGGTTCCCCAAAGTGCGGGCCGGCCTCGGCCGCAAGCAGCTCCAGGAACTCGGGGCCAAGCTCGAGCAGGCCCGGAAGAAGGCGCCCAGGTCGCCTTCCCAGCCCAGCGCGATAAAGAAGACGATCGACGCTGTCATCGCCTAACGCATATACGGGCAGCGCCCGTCCGGATCCATACCGGGCCGGCGATGATGGAAGCCGGATTCCTGGCCGCCTGCCCCGAGTCGACACGGTCGCGGCCGAGCTGGCGAGAAGCCTGACAGCTGACCGATCAGGTCGGTGAGGTCGCCCGCACGCTAATGGCCTGATCATCTGGTTCGTCCGCGGCGTTGACGGTCTCGACTGGCCGGGCACGGCCGGGCGCCGTCAGACGATCCGCCAGGTCTGGGTGCGGACCTCGAACACGATGAGCCCGCGTCGCTCGAACTCGCGCAGCCAGCCGGTCATCGGCCACCATCCCCACCGGCGGTGGAAGATGGCCGCGTTGCGCACGATGTCCGTCAGATGCTGCACGGGCGGGTCGGAACTGGGAAGCCGATCTTCCACGTGATCCGCGAGCGGCTCGGCGTCAGGGTGTCCCTAGTCAACGCGGCCGCTTCCACGCTGCTGAACGTGCTGACGCTGGCCGCGGAGATCGGCGGCGTATCCCTGGTCCTTCAGATGGTGACCGGAATCAGCTACCTGATCTGGGTTCCGCTGACCGGGGTGGCCGCCTGGCTGGTGGTATGGCGGATGCCGTTCCAGTGGATGGAGAACGTCTTCGGCCTGCTCGGCTTGGGCCTGATCGTGTTCGTGGTGGCGCTGTTCCGCCTGCCGACGGACTGGCCCGCGATGTGGCATCAGGCGGTCAGCCCCGCCGTGCCGGCCGGCCAGCCCGCGCCGACCTGGTGGTTCTACGCGGTGACCCTGATCGGCGCGTGCATCGTCCCGTACCAGGTGATCTTCTTCTCCTCCGGAGGCCGCGAGGAGGGCTGGACAAGCAAGAGCATCACCGAGATGCGGGTCAACGCCTTCGTCGGGTTCCCGCTCGGCGGCTGCTGAGCCTGGCCATCATGGCCGCCGCGGTGCCGGTACTCCAGCCGGCCAGCATCCAGGTCTCCCACCTGAACCAGGTGGCGCTGCCGGTGGCCTCGGCTTTCGGCAAGGCCGGACTGGCCGTCGTGTTCGTGTCCTTCTTCGCGGCCACGGCCGAATGCGCCCTGTCATCCGGCTACTCGGTCGCGCAGTACATGGGCTGGTCCTGGGGCAAACGGCACCCGCCCGGTGCGGCCGCCCGGTTCCACCTGGTCTGCCTGGTCAGCGTGATCGCCGCGACCGCGTTCACGCTGACCACCGTGGACCCGATTACGGTGACCATCTTCGCCGTCGTCCTGGGCGCCGCGGCGGTCCCGCTGACCTATTTCCCCATCCTGATCGTGGCCAACGACGCCCGCCTGATGGGCGAGCGGGTTAACCGGCGGCTGTGCGGCGCGACGGCGTTCGGCCCGCGCCTCGGCGGCCGCCTGGGCACGTGGTGGCAGGCCATCGGCCGCCGCCTGCGTCCGGTGACCGAGTCCTATCCCAACCGCATCGCGACCGAGCTCATCGACCACGTCGACCGGCTCGAGATCACTTTGCTCACCCGGCGCGAGCACCTCGACTCCTATCGCTTCCGCCAGTGGACGGAAGAAAAGGTCATCGGCCGGATCCCGGGGAGCACGAAATGATGACGTCCGAACTCATCGGCTGCCAGGTGTACGACGCGGAAGGGCAGGCCGTCGGAACCGTCCACGACCTGCGCTTCCGGCTGCAGACCCGGTCCGACGGCAGCCGGGCATGCCAGCTCGACGCGCTGGAGTGCGGCGGCATCGGGCTCGGCCACCGGCTCGGCTACGGCGAGCACGCCATGCGCGGCCCGTGGCCCTTCCCGCAGGTATTCAGGTACCTGGCCCGGCGTTCGCTGGCCATTCCCTGGTCCGAGGTCACCGCGATCGACGGCCACCGGACGTCGGGCCGGTTTGAGCCTCGGGCCGCGGGTAGGGCGACGCGTTCTTGATCGAGCGGGAAGACTGACCCCCTCACGGAGGAACTACTGTGCAGCACCGCACCACCTCGAGCCGCAGACGGCAACCCGCAGGGCGGCGGGCCGGGTCCATCGGTATCGGCGTCGTCAGCGGAATAGTGACCGCAGCCGGCGTGATGTTCGGCCGCAAGGCAGTGACGGCCGCCAAGATCGGC
>DAIOWL010000125.1:0-3053 GCA_036758545.1 Streptosporangiaceae bacterium
GATGTCGTCCTGCACGATCTGCGTGCTGACCACGCCGATGCCGGTCACGGTCAGATCGAGCTTGCGGTAGAACGGCGGCAGCCCCGGTCCGGGCTTGACCGCCGCCCACACCCCCAGCCGCAGCCGCGAGCCCACGTGCAGGTGCAGCGCGGCGGCGGGCCCGGCCGCCTGCGCGGGTCCCGGTGCGCCGTCTGGGCGGCGCGTGCGAGCGCCTGCGGCCCGAACGAGGCCTCGATCCTGGCCCGCACCGCGTCCAGGTCGATCCCGATCGTGGCCAGCGCGTCCTTGTCCAGGCCGCCGAACAGACCGGCCCCCGCGCCCAGCCCGACCCGGCGGACGATCTCCTCCTCGACGAGTTCCGGCATGACGCCGTGCGCGCGCAGGACCGCGCTGGCCGGCTGGCCCGTGCTGACGGCGGCGAGCAGGATGTGCTCGCCGCCCACGTAGCGGTGTCCCAGCCGGCGGGCGTGCTCGCTGGCCAGCCCGACGAGGGCACGAGCTTCCTGGGTGAAGCGCTCGAACATCATCGCCTCCCGAGGCGCCGGCCGTACTTGCGGTGTACGGTCTGCTTGGTCACGCCCAGGCGTTCCGCGATGTCCTGCCACGACCAGCCGAGCTCGCGCGCGGCCTGCACCTGCAGGACCTCGAGCCGCTCAGCCAGGGCACGCAGTGCCGCCACGGCGCGGAGCCCGACGTCGGGGTCGCTGCTCGCGGCGCCCTCGGCGATTTCAAGTACCACTGGTTCCATACGCGTCAGCATATGCTGACGGCCGGATTGGCGTCAACATATGCTGACGATGTAGAGGTGACGCTGCCGGGTTCAGGACGTAGCGAGCGCCGCGAGCAGCTCGCGCTCGCGATCCGCGCTCAGGCCCGCCCGCCGCGGCCGGTCAAGGTCCTGCTCCCGCTCCCAGGCCAGCACGTCGGCCTGGAGTTCGGACCGGGGCCGGTGCCGCAGCCCGGCGGCCGCCGCGGCCTGGCCGCTGCGCGCGGAAAAGCCCTCCCAGCCGGGCTCGGCGACCCACATCGGCAGCGACTCCGGGCCCATGTACTCGGCCACGCCCTGGCCGAGCAGCCAGGCCGGGTCCGCCTCGACGACCGGCCCGGTGTGCCCGCCGAGCGCCCGGGCCTGCTCGATCCAGCGGCCGAACGGGACGACCGGGCCGACCGTATCGTAGGTTCCCGTGATCCCGTCCCGGGCGCAGTCCAGCAGCCAGGCGGCCAGGTCGCGAGCGTCGACCACCTGCGTCGGCATGAGCGGGGTGGCGGGCACGAGCATCGGGCCCCCGGGGTCCCGTGCGGCCCGCGCCACCCAGTAGCCGGATCGTCCGCTGTGGTCGCCGGGGCCGCCTATCAGCCCGGCGCGCGCGATCAGCTGGCGGCCGCCGACCGCGGCGGCCGTGGCCTGCTCGCATGCCACCTTCGCCTCGCCGTAGCGCTCGATGTCCGCTTCGTCGCCGTCGTGCGGATCAAGCGTCGGCCCGGACTCGTCCGCGCCGATGACCGCGTGCGACGCGTAGACGCTGCCCGAGGAGACGTACGTCCAGTGCGCGGCCCGCCCGCCCAGGGCGGCCAGGGCGCCGCGGACCATCCCGGGCTGCCAGGAAACCTCGATCACCGCATCCCAGTCACGGTCGCGCACCGCGTCGTAGCCGTCGTCCCGGCGCCGGTCCGCGGCGACCAGGACCGTACCCTCGGCGACCGGTCCGCTCTCGCCGCGGGCCAGGCAGGTCACGGAATGCCCGCGGCCGGCCGCCTGCCGGGCCAGCTCCCGGCCCAGCCACGCCGTCCCGCCGAGTACGAGGATCTCCACGGCCTCACGGTATCGCCGTGTTCCTTCTCCATCACTGAACAGGCGGGAATCCGAACCTGGTGACGAGCCCGGGATCGCCGAACACCACGATGCGGGCGATGCCGGTCCCGGTCACGGTCAGCACGGCCAGGCCGAACGCGCGGTGCACTCCGTCGGGCCCGCGCAGGTACGTCGCTGCGGCGGGCTGCCCGTTGGCGGCCGTGGCCGCCATCTGCCAGTCGCCCGGGGCGCCGAAGAACTGCCTGACGTAGCGCATGCAGGTATCGCGGCCGGAGAACCAGGTCAGCGAGCCGACCGGCTCCAGCGCAGCGTCCTTGCGCAGCACCCGCTCCAGCGCGGCCGGGTCGGCGTTCTGGAAGGCCGAGATGTAGGCGTCCAGCAGGGCCCGGGCCTCGGGCTCGGCGGGCTCGCTGACGTCCTCGGGAGAAGGCGCCACCTGTTCCAGCCGCGCCCGGGCCCGCTGCAGCGTGCTCTTGACCGCCACGGTGCTCGTGCCGAGCATGACGGCGACCTCGGCGGCCGGGAAGGCGAGCACGTCGCGCAGGATGAGGACCGCCCGCTGCCGGGCGGGCAGGTACTGCAGGCAGGCGATCAGGCCCAGGCGCAGGCTCTCGCGCGCGACCGCGATGGCCGCGGGATCCTCGGCCGGCCCGGTGACCAGCGCGTCCGGGATCGGGCCGAGCCAGCTGACCTCAGGCCCGGCCACCACGGGCGCTCCGGCCGGGTCGTCGCTCGGCGCGCCGAGGCCGGAGGGCAGCGCGCGGCGGGCCCGCTGTTCCAGCGCGGTCAGGCAGGCGTTGGTCGCGATCCGGTACAGCCACACCCGCAGCGACGAGCGGCCCTCGAACCCGGCGTGTGACCGCCAGGCCCGCAGGAAGGTCTCCTGGACCAGGTCTTCGGCCTCGTCCAGCGAGCCGAGCATCCGGTAGCAGTGCGCCAGCAGCTCCCGCCGGAACGGCTCGGTGCTGTCCGCGAACTCCTCCCGGCCTGGTACGGTCCGTGCCTGTTGCGGCATCCTCGGCCTCCTTCACGGCTGGTCCTACCCACTGCAGACCGCCGGCCGCGGGAAAAGGAATCGCCCGGGCCCGGATCAAAGTGTCAGGAAGGCTGGAGAGAGTGCCCAGCCGGCCTGCAGACGATTCGGTTAGGTTCGGACAGGACAAGCAGGGCGGGACGGCTGGGGCAGGAGCTAAGGAAGGCTGGGATCGTGTTTGACAACGTGACCATCACGTACCGCGGA
>DAIOWL010000125.1:3153-8162 GCA_036758545.1 Streptosporangiaceae bacterium
CCCGGCCGGCGCGGCGCTCAGCGGGAAGGCCAGCCGGATCATGGCGGCGGCGCTGCTCGGCGCGGGCGTCATCCTGGGGATCGCCGGGCTCTTCCCGGCCTACATCGGCACCGCCAGCCTCGCCCAGCAGCCCGACCAGCTCACCCCGCACGCCATCTACCTGGCCACCTGGACCGCGAGCGCCGTGCTCATCCTGCTCGGCGGCGCCCGCCTGCGGCTCGGCGCGCTGCTCAGCCTGGGGCTGAGCGCGGTCACGTTCGGCCTGTTCCTCGCCGACGCCGGCACGGCCATCTCAGCAGCCGGGAACGCCGGCGGCGGCGCGGGCCTGGTGCTCTCCCTCATCGGCTGGGTCGCCTGCGCGGCGGGCACGGTGATCGCGTTCCTGCCCGGCTCCGGGTCAGGGTCCCGTGCCGCCCGCGCCGCCCGGCCGGGCGCGGTCGCGCGGCCGCGCGGATCCGCGGTTGGTCCCATGGTGCTGGTCATACTGGCCGGCCTCGGGGCGGCCGCCGCGTTCGCCCCGTCGTGGGACAGCTTCACGCTGCGCACGGCGGCCGGGCAGGTGCAGACGCTGACCGCGGGCAACGCCTTCTCCAACCCTGCCCTGGTGATCACCGGGGACGTGGTCGTGATGATCGCGTTCGCCGCGGCCGTCATCGCGGCCGTGCTGTGGCGTCCGGCCCGGCACGGGGCGGTGCTGCTGGCCGGGGCCACGATCCCGATGGCCGCCCAGGCCATCTCGGCGCTCGTCCAGGTCGGCGAGGCGCACGGGCCGGCCCAGTTCGGTGTCCCGCCCGCCACGGCCCGGCAGCTCGGGCTCACGATCAGCGCCGGCCTCACCCCCGCGTTCTGGATCTACCTCGGGTTCCTCATCGTGCTGATCGTCTCGTGCGCGTGGATGCTCTTCACCCCGCAGCCCGTCCTGGCGACGACGGCCGGGACGATGCCAGCCCCAGCGACGCCGGATGCCGCGGGGACCGACGCCGGGACCGACGCCGGAACGGAGGCCAGCCCCACCGCGACCGCCGACCACACCGCGACCGCGGACCAGGCTCCGACCGCCGACCATGCCGCGGCCGGTGCCCGCGACGGGGACGGCCCGGCCTGATCCCATGTCGCGGGGTTGCGCCCGCCCGCCGGTAAGCGCTACAAAGAGATGCCGGGTATTAACGTTCTTGTCGAATATCCGGCGGGCCGGGCTGGTGTGGAAGGGGCCGGAACGTGGTGATGGAAGCCGGCATCCCGGAGCCGTTGTTCGCGGTGCCGCGCGTCACCGCGGCCGCGGACGAGGACGGCGCCCTGGTCATCCGCTCGGCCGAGCCGCTGGCTGGCTATCCGGTGACGGTCATGCACAGCGTGCGGGCCTGGGCCGCGGCCGACCCCGGCCATCCGATGGTGGCCGAGCGTGCCCCCGGTGGCAGCTGGCGGACCTGCGGCTACGGCGAGGCGGTGGCCGCCGCGGACGCCATCGGCCAGGGGCTGCTTGATCGCGGGCTCGGTCCCGGCCGGCCGCTGCTCGTGCTGTCCGGCAACAGCGTGGATCACCTGCTGGTCACGCTGGGAGCGATGACCGCCGGCGTCCCGGTGGCGCCGGTCAGCGTGGCCTACTCGCTGCAGAGCCACGACCACGCCAGGATCCGCGCGATCACCGCGATGATCCGGCCGGGCGCGGTCTTCGCCGACGACGCGGAGCGGTTCGCGGCGGCCCTGGACGCGGTCAGCCCGGTGCCCGCCATCGTGCGGACCGGGTCCCGGCGGGGAGCCGAACGGCTCGCCGACCTCATGACCACCGTGCCCGGTCCCGGCGTCGCCGACGCCCGCGCCGCCGTAACCGGCGACTCGATCGCGAAGATCCTGTTCACCTCCGGCTCCACCGGCACGCCGAAGGGGGTGCTCAACACCCACCGGATGCTCGCCGCCAACCAGCAGATGATCCGGCAGGCCTGGCCGTTCCTGCGCACCGAGCGGCCGGTGATCGTCGACTGGCTGCCGTGGAGCCACACCTTCGGCGGCAACCACAACGTGAACATGACGCTGACCGCGGGCGGCACGCTCTACGTCGACGCAGGGCGGCCCGCGCCCGGCATGTTCGGGCCGAGCATCGCCAACCTCGCCGACGTCCCGCCGACCATCTACTTCAACGTCCCGGCCGGGTACGCCCAGCTGGTGCCGGCCCTGGAAGCCGACGCCGCGTTCGCCGCCCGCTTCTTCTCCCGGCTGCGGCTGATGTTCAACGCCGCGGCGGCGCTGCCGGCCGCGCTGCGCCAGCGGCTGGAGGACCTCGCCGTGCAGACGGCCGGCCGGCCGGTGCCGGTCACCGGCTCCTGGGGGGCGACGGAGACCGCTCCGGCGGTGACCAGCGCGCACTACGATTTCGCCGACGCCCGCTGCATCGGCGTGCCGCTGCCGGGAGCCGAGGTCAGGCTGGTTCCCGTCGAGGGCGCGTACGAGATCCGGGTGAAGGGCCCGATGGTCACCCCCGGGTACTTCGGGCGGGCGGACCTGACCGCGGCCGCGTTCGACACCAGGGGCTACTACCGCACCGGCGACGCCGTCGGCCTGGCCGATCCGGACGACCCGGGCGCCGGCCTGGTGTTCCGGGGCCGGATCGCGGAGGATTTCAAGCTCAGCACCGGTACGTTCGTCCGGGTCGGCGCGGTCCGCACCGCGCTGCTGTCCGCCGCGCCGCTGCTGGCCGACGCCGTGATCACGGGCGAGGACCGCGCGTCGGTGTGCGCGCTGGCCTGGCTGAACGCGGCCGAGGCGGCCAAGCTGCTGGGCCAGGAGCCGCGGGCCGAGGGCGAGCTGGTCACCGACGAGACCATCCGCGCGGAACTCGCCCGGGCGCTGGCCCGCCACAACGCCGCCGCGGGATCGGCGGCCCGGGTCGAGCGGCTGCTGGTGCTGGCCCGCCCGGCCGGCCTTGACGCCGGCGAGATCACCGACAAGGGTTACGTCAACCAGCGCCAGGTCCTCGCCAACCGCGCCGCGCTGGTCGAGCTGCTCTACGCCCAGCCGGACCCGGAGGCCCCGGAGGCCCCGGAGAACCCGGGGTTGCCGGCCGGGGTCGTAGAGGCGGAAAGGACGGCATGATGCGCCAGCAGAGCATGACGCGCCCGCGGAACCTGACGAGCCAGCCCGGCGGACCCAAGGAGGGCGGCTCCAAGGCGGGCGGGGCCCGTCCTCTCAGCCCGGGCGCGGTCGCGCTCGGCCGGGCGGCGGCCCGGGGGTGGTCGCTGCCGCCGCGGCGGAACCGGGTCGCCGTGGAGTACGACGTCGAGGTGCCGATGTCCGACGGCACGGTGCTGCTGGCCACCCACTACATCCCGGTCAGCGTGGCGTCCGCGGCCACCGTGCTGGTCCGCTGCCCGTACGGCCGCACCGGCGTGTTCGCCCTGCAGACCGGGCAGATCCTCGCCGAACGCGGCTATCACGTGCTGCTGCAGAGCGTGCGCGGCACGTTCGGGTCGGGCGGGGACTTCGAGCCGATGCGGCACGAGATCACCGACGGACAGGACACCGTGGCGTGGCTGCGCCAGCAGAGCTGGTTCGAGGGCAGGCTGGCCACCTACGGCCCCAGCTACCTCGGCTTCGTGCAGTGGGCGCTGGCCATGGACCCGCCGCCGGAACTGGTCGCCGCCGTGGTGCACGTCGGCCCGCACGACTTCAGCCGGTCCGCGTACCGCAACGGCGCCTTCGATCTGTACAACTACGTCATGTGGAGCGACCTGGTCGCGCACCAGGAGAGCACCGGGATACTGCGCGCGATGGTGCGCATGGCCACGGCCGAACGGAGGCTTCGCCAGGTGCTGCAGGGCCTTCCGGTCGCGGCCCGGTACGCCGACGTGATCGGCCGCGAGCCGGCCTGGTCCGAGCGGTGGATGGAGCACCCGCAGGCCAGCGACCCGTTCTGGGCCCCGATGCAGTGCGGTCCCGCGCTGGAGCGGATCACGGTCCCGGTGCTGCTTGTGGGCGGCTGGCAGGACCTGTTCATCGAGCAGACCCTGGAGCAGTACCGCACGCTCGCCGGCCGGGGCGTGCCCGTCCGGCTGCTCGTCGGCCCCTGGGCCCACCTGGACCTCACCTCCCAGGGCGGCGTCGCGATCAACGAGAGCATGGCCTGGCTCGACCGCTACGCCGGCCCAGGCCGTACGGCTCCTGAGAGTCGCCCGCCGACCCCGCCGGAACACCCGGTGCGTGTCTGGATCGGCGGCGAGGGCGCGGAGCAGTGGCGCGAGATCGGCGGGTGGCCGCCGCCCGGCGTCGCCGAGCAGCGCTGGTACCTGGGCCCCAGCGGTTCGCTCCGCCCCGTCGAGCCGGCCGGGGCGGAACTGGCCGGGGCGGTACCGGCCGCGGGTGGCCCGGCCGCCAGCTTCCGCTACGACCCGGCCGACCCCACGCCGTCGCCCGGCGGCGCGATCATGGCGATGAACGCGGGGAGCCGGGACAACCGGCCCGTCGAGCGCCGGCTGGACGTGCTGGTGTTCAGCAGTGATCCGCTGGGCGAGCCGGTCGAGATCCTCGGCGAGGTCGCCGCCGAGGTCTTCGTCACCCGCGACAACCCGTACGCCGACCTGTTCGTGCGGCTGTGTGACGTGGACCCGCGCGGCCGGTCGCTGAACGTCTGCGACGGCATCGTGCGGCTCACCGACGCCGACCCGCTGACCGGGACCGTCCGGGTGAGCCTGGTCGGCGCGGCGCACCGGTTCGGCCGCGGGCACCGGATCAGGCTGCAGGTCGCCGGGGGAGCGTTCCCGCGCTTCGCCCGCAACCCGGGCAACGGACAGCTCGACGCGACCACCGCCGACCTCATGCCGACGCAGTACGACATCGGCCTGGACGCGGCGCACCCGTCGGTGCTGCTGCTGCCGGTCGCGGGGCGTAACAGCCCGGCCCGTTCGGGATGACCAGGCGACGCTAGCCCTTGAAGTACTGCACCTGCTCTTCGTGCATGACCCGCATCCACTCCGGGCTATCCGGCGTCAGCCTCGGATCGTCGTACGGCTGCCCCG
>DAIOWL010000125.1:8262-11519 GCA_036758545.1 Streptosporangiaceae bacterium
CGCATCCACTCCGGGCTATCCGGCGTCAGCCTCGGATCGTCGTACGGCTGCCCCGCCGATACGGCGTCAAGGTAGGCGGCGTCCAGGGCGAACCGCCTGCGGAGCTCGGCCGCGTCCCCGATATGCCCGTGGCCGGGCACGACCCGGCGGACGCCGGGTGCGGACGCCAGCCGCTCCATCCCGGTGCGATAGTCGCCGAGCGGGTCCGCCGCGTCGATGTCGAGCAGCGGTATCTCCACGTCGGAGCACATATCCCCGGCGATCAGGACACCGCTCTCCGGCAGGAACACCGCGCCGTGACCGGGCGCATGCCCGTCGTGCACGATAAGCCGGGCCTCCGGCCCGTCCCACGGGATGGCGGAGGCGTCCAGCGATCTCATCCGCCCGACCAGCTCCGGGTCCAGATCGGGCACAGCCTGCCGCGCCCCGTCGAGGATGTCGTCCCGTTCGGCCTCGGCACTGGTGATGGCGGCCGGCGTGGCGTACCTCGGCGCGTCCCCGAGTTCCCGGCTCCACAGCACGTGATCCCAGTGCGGGTGGGTCGACCAGCCGACCGCGGGCCGTAGCCCCCTCACGGCCAGCTCGGCGGTCAGTCCGGCCAGGTCGGCCGTTGTCACGGCCGGGTCGATGACCAGGCAGCCCCCGGAGGAGCCGACCACCACCGTGCTCGTCGTCATCGCGTAGGAACTGGTCGCGACCAGCACCCCGGGCGCGACCTCAGTCAAGCTCCGCACCGAACCGGTATACCACCAGCCGCCCTAGCGGGCCACGCTGACGCCAACGATCAGCTGCACTTCGAGTTGGACGCGTCCACGAAGCTCTTCACCGAGCTCACTACGCTCGCCGCGTCCCTGGTGGCGGTGGCGATCTGCGCGGCCGACGGACTCGACGGCAGCGCGGTGACGGAGTTCTTGAGCGCGCTGACCGAGGACGTGATGGCGGTGGTTTCGCTCGGGAAGTCGCTCTTGGCCGAGTCGACCAGCGTGGTGGCGTCGGTCTGGATCTGCTTGAGCTGTGATTTCAGGCCGCTGACCCCGCTGCTGGTCAGCCCCTTGACGGAATTCGTGAGGTTGGTCCGGTCCGTGCAGTAGGCAGGCTTGCCGCTACTGCAGCCAGCCAGGGTAATGGCCGTCGCCGCGGCGGCAAGGACCAGGGGAACCCGGACCCAGGCGCTACCCTGGCGGGCTCGCGACCTCTCCTGCCCTGGAGTCATCTTCATAATGACTACAGACCTACCAGCGACCCGGGGGCGCGTCCTCACCCCGCACAGGTGATTTCCGCGGCCGGGATCCCAGCCCTACCCGTCAATGGGCGAGCCGCACCGGCAGCGACTCCAGGCCGTGGATGAGCGTGCTCGGCCGCCAGCGCAGCGAGGCCGCCGGGACCGCGAGGCTGATCGAGCCGAACCTCGCCAGCAGGCCGGAAATGGCGATTCCGGCCTCCAGCCGGGCCAGCGGCGCGCCCAGGCAGTAGTGGATGCCGTGGCCGAACGCCAGGTGCCCGGAGCTGTCCCGGCCCAGGTCCAGCTGGTCCGGGTCGCCGAATCGTGCCGGGTCCCGGTTGGCGCCGCTCAGCGAGACAAGCACGGGATCGCCCCGGCCGATGCATAGGCCGCCGAGCTCGACCGGCTCGGTGGCGCACCGGAAGGTCGCGTTGCTGACCGGGTTCACGTACCGCAGCAGCTCCTCCACCGCGCCGGCGATGAGCGCCGGATCGGCGCGCAGTCGGGCGAGTTCGGCCGGGTTGAGTAGCAGCGCGAGCATGCCGCTGGCGATCAGGTTGACCGTGGTCTCGTGCCCGGCCACCAGGAGCAGGAACGCCATGGACACCAGCTCGTTCTCGCTGAGCCTGTCCTCGTCGTCCCGGGCCGCGAGCAACGCCGACAGCAGGTCGTCGCCGGGCTGCTGCCGCTTGGCCGCCAGCAGCGCCATGAAGTAGCGGGCCATCGCGGTGGCGTGCGCCTGGAACACGTCGGGCAAGGGGGTATCGGACACGATAGTGGCGGACCAGGCGCGGAAGTCGTCCCGGTCGGCGGGCGGCACGCCGAGCAGCTCGCAGATCACGGTGATCGGCAGCGGGAACGCGAACGACGCGAGCAGATCCACCTCGGGCTGGAACCCTTGATCCCCCTGGCCCCCCTGATCCGCCATGCTGTCGAGCAGGCCGTCGGTGATCGCGGTGATCCGCGGCCGGAGCCGCTCGACCTGGCGCACGGTGAAGGCCTTGTTCACCAGCCTGCGGAGCCGGCCGTGGTCCGGCGGGTCGCTGTTGAGCATGTGCAGGTCCATCGTGGCGATGACGGAGCCTGGCTCCGGGTGCCAGCCGGGCATGCGCTTGCTCATCCGCGGGTCGGCCAGCGCGGCCCGCGCCTCGGCGTACCCGGTTATCAGCCACACGGTCGCGCCGCCCGGCATGATCACCGGCGTGACCGGGCGCTGCGCTCGCAGCCGGGCGTGCACGGAGTACGGGTCCTGGAAGTAGTCGGCGCCCAGGCGCTCGGCGGCGATGTGCGGCGCGCTGCTCATGCGTGTCCCCTCGTCTCGTCGGCTCGGCGAGACTCCGGCCCCGTGACCCCTCGTGACCCTCGCGGCCCTCAGTCGGCAGCTTAAGTAATAACTCGACTGTTGTAAAGACGGCGCCGGGGCCGGCGTCCGGCGGAGCGGCAGGCGCGGCGGCCGGCCGCGCCCGGGACAGCGCGGACGGCCACCAGTTCCACCGCCCGATCAGCACCACCGCCGCCGGCACCAGCAGCGTCCTGACCAGGAACGTGTCCATGAGCACGCCGAGCGCGAGGCCCACGCCGACGTTCACGATCGTCCGGACGTTCTGCGCCCCGGCGCTGCCGGACCCCACGATGGCCAGCACCCCGAACGTCCCGGCCAGCACCAGCCCGGCCGAGGTCACCGTGGTCCCGGTGACGCTCAGCGCCCGGCCCACGGCCTCGCGCAGCGGGAGCCGCCGGGCTTCTTCCCTGATCCGCGTCATGACCAGGATGTTGTAGTCCTCGCCCAGCGCCAGCAGGAACACGAACAGCAAGAACGGCAGGATGAACGTCAGACCCGGCTGGCCCGCGACGTTGACGAACACCAGCACGGTCAGCCCGAGCGCGGCGAAGTAGGAGAGCACCACGGAGGCGATCAGGTACAGCGGCGCGATCAGCGAGCGCATCACCAGCGCGAGGAGCACCGTGATGACGGCAATGGCGATCGGGATGACCGTCCACAGGTCGCCGTTGGACAGGTGGGCGACGTCGTAGG
>DAIOWL010000126.1:0-11487 GCA_036758545.1 Streptosporangiaceae bacterium
GCCGACGCAGGCGCCGGTCCTGCCGGGGGTGGGCACGCCCGCGGCCAGCACGCGCAGCCGGCCGGTCGGCCCGGCGGTGCCGGGCACGGTCACCACCGCGGTGTCCACCGCCCGCAGCGGCGCGATCCTCGCCTCGCCGACCGTTCCGCCGAGCTGGCGTTCCAGCCGCCGGACCAGCGCGGCGGCGCCGCGCAGCGAACCCGGCGAGCCCTTACGGCCGCGCGTCGGTACCCGCCCGGCACCCAGGATCTTGCCCCCGGACACCAGCACGACCTCGGTCGTGGCGTTCCCGACGTCGACCCCGGCGATCACCGTCACCCTGGCGGCCTCCCTACGCGGAAAGACCCCGGCGGGCGTAGACCTCCGCCGCCTCGGTCAGCAGGGCCGCGCACCGGGGCAGCCCCCGGGCATCGAGCGACGCGGCCAGCTCGGTCAGCTGTGCGGGCGTGGACCGGCCCGGCCGCAGCGCATCGTAGATGGCCAGCACCTCGTCGTCGGGCAGCCGGGTCAGTTCGGCCGCGCGGCGCAGGTTCTCGGCCAGCTGCGGGTTGGCGTGCTGTTCCGCCACCACCGCCTGGCGCTCCAGGGTCTCGGGGTGAATCCGGAGATCGGCCACGCCGACCTCACCCGCCCGCACCGCCTCCACGGTCAGCCCGTCGACGGGTTTGCCAGACAAGGCCTGGATCCGGTCAGTCACGCTGCTCACCGCCGTAACAGCTGGCCCTCCGACCCAACCACGGCGATGTGACACCGCAGTGGTTCTGACCACGGCGATGTGACATAGCCGTGGTTCCTGCGGGGATGCGGGGACCGAGCCAGCCGGCCCGCATGTGCGGGCTGGTCATGTCAGGCCGTCCAGGCTTAGTTCTTCGGGGGCGGCGCCGGGGACCATGCGGCGGCGTTCGAGTTCCATCAGGGCGATCACCGTGGTGTGGTAGCGGGCCTCGATGGCCTCGTCGGAGTACGGGTTCCTGGCCGGGTCGGGCGTGCCGCCCTTGGCGTGCCGCGCCGCGTTGGCGCCGAGCAGCCGGTACAGCGCCGGCGTCACCGAGGGCGCCACCGAGTACAGCTCCAGGTTGGCTAGCGGCGCCAGGTCACGGCGGTGGATCAGCGCGGTGCCCTTCCCCTGCAGCCCGATGCCGATCCCCGAGCCGGCCAGCCGGGCCGCGGCCAGCCCGATCCGGCCCAGGTCGACGCTGTCGCTGAAGCGGACCACCCGGCCGACGCAGCCTTCCTCCTCCAGGCCGGCCAGCATCTCCCGCAGCACGTCGGTCACGGCCAGCCCGGACAGGCATCGCCACACGTCCCGGCCGACGGCCGGGGAGACCCCGATGACGACGTCGCGCGGCCCCTGCCCGGGAAGAGCGGGGCCGCGAGCAGCAAGCAGGGGGACGGCGAACCCCGCCTGCTCGGCGCGCAGGTCGGCGACCCCGCGCGCCTGGCGGATGGCGTCGATCTCGGCCTGCCGGGACGGCGCGGGCTCGTAGCCGGTACCCGGACCCGCGTAGTCGTTCGGGTCGGTGACCAGGGACAGCACGCCTAGCTGCTCGTCGAAGATGGCGGACGTCTGCAGGTAGTCGCCGGACAGCCTGGCCCGCGCGAAGGCCATGGTCCGTTCGGCCTCGTGACCATACCCGCACTCGTCCAGCGCGGCCACGATGTCCACCACGGTCAGCCCGCGCTGGCGGATGGCCTGGGCCGCGGCCAGCACGGCCAGGGTGTCGGTCTCCCCCAGGTCCTTCGACCCGGCCGCGTCGACCGCCAGCTCCACGTGCTCGTCGGTGAAGTCGGCCAGGCCGAGGTGGGCGTAGACGGCCCGGCAGGCCTCCGCGGCCTCCCGGCGCACCTCCGCCAGCCGCGCGGCATCGACGGTGCGCAGCCCGCCGTCGATGCCCCAGTCCCGCTGCATGGCCAGGAAGTCGTCGATGTCCTCGGCGTTGAAGTTGCTCGGGCCGAACATGTTGTCGTAGCGCTGGATGGACCCGAACCCGCTGAACACGAAGTCCGAGCCGGCCAGCGCGATGGGCAGCGTCCGGGAGGTGCGGCGCATGTCCGACTCGCTCATCAGCGCGTCGTTACCCGAGCAGGACTCCAGGTTGCGCATCATCGCCATGACGTTCTCGGACATCAGCTCGCGCAGCCCGCCCGGCACCGAGGCCGCGACCGAGGCTCCGTCGATCCCGCCGTTCTGCACCCCCTGGGCGCCGATGGCCCGGGCCAGCGCCACGCAGCGCGCCTCCAGGTACAGCATCGACCGGCCCTGGGCCCCGGCCATCAGGACCTCGGCGCCCGCCCCGGAGGAAACTCGCATCTTCATGCCGCGGGAGGCGTACGCGGAGGTGAGGAAGGCCTTGGACCAGGGCGTGTCGTCGCCGTCGGTGAACACCTGCTCGGTGCCGTACAGCGACACGGTCTCGGCGTAGGAGGTCAGCCCGCGCATGCCCAGCTCGAGCTCCAGGGCCTCCTCGACCGAGCACTGGATGAGCACCCCGTCGGCGCCGAACGCCGCCCCGATCAGGCAGGCCACCGCGTTGCTCGGCGCGTCGCCGAGCACCGGCACGGTGGTCTCGACCTCGCGGAAGCCGAACGCCGCCGCGGTGGCCGCGTCGGCCGCGAGCAGCAGCGGGTCGTCGAGCCGGTTGGTGACGTGGGCCTGGTTGCCCGGCGTGCGCCGGGCGCGCAGCTTGGTCATGGCCATGACCAGCTCGGCCGGGCGGAGCAGGGCCAGCACCCGGGTCAGCTTGGCCGGGGTGGCGCCGGCGCTCAGCCTGATGATCTCGTGCCGCGGCACCGCCGGGTCGACCAGCAGGCGGGCGAAGGCCACGTCGGACAGCGCCATCGCCTCGTCCGCTACGGACAGGTCCACGCCGTGCCGGGCGATGTAGGCGTCGATCGAGTCGAACTCCGCCTCCGGCACCCCGTCCAGCTCGGTCACCCGGCCGTCGGCCACGACCAGGCTGGGCTCGGGGTCGTTCGGCGAGCGCAGCGCGGTCAGCCCGAGTTCGGGGTTCTCGACCGCGAAACCGTCCAGGTTGACCCGCTGCCGGTCCATGAAGCGGATCCGGCCGACAGGCTGGGGAGTCATACCGCCTCCTGCGCGTGCATTTCGACGACACGGGCCCGGCCGGGGACGGTCCGGGAGGCGCCGCCCCCCTCGGTGCGGACGACGATCCGGGTGCGGTCGGCGCGGAACAGGTCGCGGGAGAACTCGATCGGCTCGCCGTCCGGGCCGGTGGTCGTCCTGGTGATCGCCATCAGCGGCGCGCCCGGCTCGACATCCAGGATGGCCGCCTCGTCCGGCGAGGCGAGGACCACCTCGATCCGCTCCACCGCGTCGGTCGGCTCGACGCCGAAATGCTCCTCGAGCAGCTCGTACACCGAGCCGCCGAGCGGCATCTCGAGCAGCCCGGGAAAGCGCTGGGCCGGGAACCTGGCGTGCTCGAGGGAGAACGGGCTGCCGTCGGCGAGCCTGATCCGCACCAGGTCGACGACCAGCTCGCCGGGCCGCGCGCGCAGCGCCTGCGCGGTGATGTCGTCCGCCTCGGCCAGCCGGGCGGACAGAACCCGGGTCCCGGCGACCACGCCCTGGCTGCGCAGCAGCGCGGGCACGCCGACGATGCGGGACAGGTCGCGCTCGATCTTGCCCTTGGCCACGAACGTGCCGCCGCCACGGCCGGGCACCCGGCGGACCACGCCGCCCTCCTCCAGCACCGCGAGCGCCTGGCGCAGCGTGGCCCGGCTGACCCCGAACTCGGCCGCGAGCGCCCGCTCGGCGCCGAGCCGCTGCCCCGGGCGCAGCCGCCCGCTGCCGATCTGCTCGGCCAGCGCGCGCCTGACCTCCTCAGGGGTCCGCGCCGGGGAAACAGCAGGTGAAACCTCGCTCATTCCGTAATCGCCGCCATGGCATCGGGTGATTCGGGCAGCACCTGGCCGCCGTCGACGACGATCGTCTGGCCGGTGATGTAGGCGGCCTCGTCGGTGGCCAGGAACAGGGCGGCGTAGCCGATCTCGTCCACCGTGCCCAGCCGGCCCATCGGGATCGCGGCGGTCATCCCGGCCGCGTAATCCTCGCCCATCTCGGCCAGGCCCTCGGTGACGATGTTGCCGGGCAGGACCGCGTTGACCGTGATGCCCTTGGGGGCCAGCTCGATCGCGGCGGTCCGCATGAAGCCGAGCTGGCCGGCCTTGCTCGCGCCGTAGTGCGTCCAGCCGGGGAACCCGGTGATCGGCCCGGTGATGGACGAGGTGAGGATGACCCGGCCGCGGCCGGACGCCGCCAGGGCGGGCAGGCAGGCCTGCACCGACAAGATCGTGCCCTTCAGGTTGGTGCCGAACACCTGGTCCAGGTCGTCCTCGGTCAGGTCCTCCAGGCGCCCGTCGGGAAAGATCCCGGCGTTGGCGCAGAGCACGTCGACGCCGCCGAGCCGCTCCTGGGCGATCGCGGCCACCCGGCGGCAGTCCTCCCGGCTGGACACGTCGGCCAGCACGTACGAGACCTCGCCGGGCTCGGCCACCGCGGCCGCCGCGGCCTGCAGGTCTTCGGCGGCGGCCCGCGCCGCCTCCGCGTCCCGGCCGGTGATCAGCACCTTCGCCCCGTTCCGTGCGAAGACGCTGGCGATCCCCTTGCCGA
The DNA here is from genome assembly GCA_036758545.1 of Streptosporangiaceae bacterium. Lineage (GTDB taxonomy): Bacteria > Actinomycetota > Actinomycetes > Streptosporangiales > Streptosporangiaceae > Palsa-504. The sequence goes on from DAIOWL010000126.1 coordinate 4,631, forward strand.
TCCCGCGGGTGCCGCCGGTCACCACCACGGCGCGGCCCGCGATCGATGTAAACATGGCAGCTCCCTTTCAGTGAGTGCTCAGGTATGACTCCGCAAGGTCACAGCTGCCTTGCGTGTAGCCGGCGCCGAGTTCGGCGGCGATGTCCACGGCCCGGTGCGAGCCGATCCACGCGACCAGCAGCAGCCGCCGGAACATGATGAACGTCCAGATCTCCGCCTCGTCCGCGGCGGACAGCCGGCCGGCCCTCCGGTAGCCCTCGAGCCAGCTGTCCACCAGGGCCGGCACCACCGGCTCGTGCTCGAAGAAGCTCACCGTCGTGCCCAGGTCGTACAGGTACCAGCTGAACCCGGCGTCGTCGAAGTCGATGACGCTGACCGAGCCGTCGTGCACCAGCAGGTTGGCCAGCCGGGTGTCGGCGTGCACCAGCCCGTACCGGTCCGGCCCGGCGCCGAAGACAAGCAGCCGGGCGCGCAGCACGTCGTCCAGCCGGGTCAGGATCTCGTGCTCGGCCGGCCCGACCCCGATGCCGTCCTGCCAGCGGCCCCAGCGCGCCTGGTCGCCGAACGCCGCCGGGTAGTCCCAGTGGAACCGGGTGAACCAGGCCGGGCGGGACCACTCCCGCGCGTGCCGGTGCATCCGCGCGGTGATCTCCCCCAGCTCGGCGAAGTGCACGCCGGTCAGTCCGGGATCATCGGCCGGCCCGGCGCCCGGTTCGGTGCCCGGGAGGAACTCGAACCGGACGCAGTACCGCTCCGCCGCGCCGCCCGCCTCGGGCACGGTGACGACCCGCCGCCCGTCGGCGGCCGGCAGCACCCGCGGCGTGCGCACCCCGGCCTCCGCCCGCAGCGCGTCCATCCAGACCAGCTCCGAGGCGATCTCCGGCTCGGTGTGGTAGCCGAGCCGGTGCACGCGCAGCACGGACGGCCCGGTGTCCGGGTCGCTGACCAGGAAGGTCGCGTTCTCCGAGACGTTGAGCAGCTCGACGGACGCGCCGGGATGTCCGCCGTAGGCAGCCAGCGCGTCCCGCGCGCAGCCCCGCACCCGGTCCATCACGTCGCCGCCGGCCGACAGGTCGTGCCCCGTCATCGTGGCTGGGTCATCTCTGCTCTGTCATCTCTGCTGGCCCATGGCTACTGGTCCCGGCCGGCGACGGCGGCGAGCACCTCGGTGATCTCCCGCTGGGCGCGCCGCACCTCGGCGGCCGGCCCGCTCAGGTAGATCCGGCCGGCCGCGCCGATCATCGACACGTCGACCAGGGTGACCCCCGGGGCGGCTCGTTCGGCCTCGTTGGCCGCGACCGCCGCGAACAGGGCCGGGGTGACCTCGCTGACGCCGAGCGTGTCACCGGGGATGATCATCGAGCCAGACCGGTTCCTGTTGATGATGATCGCGTGCGCGTCGGTCACGTCCTCGATCACATCGGAGAACAAGATGCGCGGCCGTAGCTGATCCTTCTCGTCGGCATCCATACCGTCCAGGATGGCCTGGCCGGCCCGCCGCACGTCGTCCAGGTCCCGGCCGTGCACCTCCAGCACGCCGAACTGCCGCTCGACGAACAAGATGCCGGGCTCGACCGCGGGCACCGCGCGCAGCGCCAGGTCGGTGACCCGCTCGATGGCCAGCGCGGGGGCCACCTCGACGATGAGCGCGTGCTGCCCGGCGAACGGGGGGTAGCCGCGGGCCCGGGTCGGGGTGCCCAGGTACGCGGCGAACTGCGGCTGCAGGTCGCGTACCAGGAGGTAAACCCGCAGCTCAGCGGCGTTAGTCACCGTTGATCTTGAAGTGCCTGGCGAGCTCGGGGTGCGGGCGCGGGATGACGTGGACCGAGACGAGCTCACCCACGTTCGACGCGGTCTCGGCGCCGGCCTCGGTGGCCGCCTTGACCGCGCCGACGTCGCCGACGATCGTCACCGACACCAGCCCGTCGCCGACCTCCTGGCGGCCGACGATCGTCACGTTGGCCGCCTTGACCATGGCGTCTCCCGCCGCCAGCGCGGCCACGTACCCCTTGGTCTCGATCAGCCCGATCGCGTTATCAGCCATCGTTCATTCTCCTTCTGGATCTGGATCGATTGAGCCAATGATCAGCGCGTCGACCGGCGGCGGCTTACCGGCGAACCAGGACGCCGCGACCGAGCCCTGGGTGACGAGCACGCGCTCGCCCACCCCGCTGCCGAGCACGTCGAAGGCGATCATCCGCTGTCCGGTGCCCTCGGCCTCCACCTCGAGAAAGGCGCCGTTGGGCAGTTCGGCCAGCCGCCGCGTGGCCCAGACGCTCCCGATCACCGTTGCGGTCAGCATCAGCGCTCCTTCTCGATCTGCACGCCGCTCGCCCGGGCGCGGTCCCTGGCCAGCGGGGTGAGCACCGCACCACGGCCGAGCACGAGCCGCTCCCCGGCCCGGCTCGCCGCCACGATCACGGCCTCGGTTACCGCGCCGCGTTCGATGCGCCGAACCGGCGCGGATGGCCCGGCCCGTTCGGCCCCATTGCTTTGACCGGCACCGACTTGGCCGGCACCGGCCGGGATCGATGGGGCCTGCGGGCGGGCCAGCCTGAACCGTTTACGGCCCGACCTGAGCTCCTCACGCTGGCCGGGATCCAGATCCAGGAGCCGTTTCACGAACGCCGCCAGGTCTTCGTCGGTCGAAAGGTTAACCGTTTCGGTCACCACGAGACCCTGTGGCAGCACGTCCCTGATGACCTCGCGCACCAGCGCGCGGAGCTCGTCGGCGTCGCTCATCCGAAGCTCCTCAGCGCGTCTTCCGCCGCCCCGGCCGCCTGCCGGACGTCAGCCTCGGAGCCGGACAGGTACAGCCGCCCGGTGGCGCCGATCATCCGGTAGTCGACGAGCTTGATCCTGGCCGCCTTCTCGGCTTCGTTGGCGGCCAGGATCGCGTACGAGGCCGGCCGCATCTCCAGCACGAACAGCGACTCCCCGGCCAGCGCCATCGAGCCGATCTTGTTGCGGTTCACCAGGAACGCCTGCTGCGGGTCCAGCATGGTGATGATCTTGGACGCGAGGATCTCGGGCCGGCTGGCGTCGCGGGCGGTCGCGCCCAGCGCGCCGAGCACGGCCGACGCCGCCGCCTGGACCTCGTCGGTGCCGCCGTGGATCTCCAGGTAGCCGAACTGCCGCTCGACCACCAGGATCCCGGCCTTCACGTCGGCGTGCTTGACCGCGACGTCGGTGAGCGGCTCGATGTCCAGACCCGGCGCCACCTCGATGACCTGCGCGGCCACGTGACTGCGCGGCAGCGACCCGCGGATCCAGGTGCCCAGGTAGCACATGGTCTGCGGCTGCAGCCGGGACAGGAAGATGAACGAGCGGAGTTCGGCCACCGGTCAGCCTCCGGCCAGCTGGGAGAGCTCTTCGAGGATCAGCCGGCGGATCTGTTCACGGAGCGCCGAGGCGTCCGATCCATTGAGTTCCGAACGGGCCGGGCTGTACGCCTGCCCGCCGTCGCTTGCGGTCGCCGGGTGGTCGCCCCGCTGGTTGGACGCCACCGGGTACGGCGGGACGGTCCCTCTGGCCTCGTTACGGTCGGCCGGAGCCTGCCACGGGGTGAGCCCGCTGAAGTCGCCGAACGGCTCGGCCGGGTCGCGGTTGTACGCCAGCCGCGTCCACTGCACCAGGTGGCTGGGGTGCAGGTTCTCCCCCACCGAGGACCGGCCGAAGAACCCGGTCCCGATCGTCATCGTCGGCGCCAGGTTGGTCTCCAGGCCGGCGCTGCCCAGGCTGTTGCCCACGTTGACGGCGACCCGCAGCACCTCCACGGCAGCACCGAACTCCATGATGACGTGGGGATCGGTGCTGTGGATGGCGGCCGAGTGGCCGCGCCCGGACAGCCGCAGCACGGCCCGCGCGGCGTCGATCCCGCGCCGGGCCGTCGGCACCCGGACCAGGCCGAGCACCGGGCAGAGCTTCTCGTGCGCCAGCGGTTCCTCGGGCACCACCAGGTCGAACGGCGCGAGCAGGACGCGGGTGCGGTTCGGCACCCGCAGGCCCGCCTCGGCGGCGATCCAGCTCGCGTCCTTGCCCACGAAGCGGATGTCGAACCGCCCGCCGGGGAACAGTAGTTTCGATATCTTGTCGCGCTCGTCCGGCGCGAGCAGGTAGGCGCCGGCCTGCTTCAGGTGCCGCAGCAGCGCGGTGGCGGCCTGCTCGGTGACGATCAGCACCGACTCGTTGGTGCACAGGACCGAGTTGTCGAAGCTCTTGCTGTCCACGATCCGCCGGGCCGCCTTGGCCAGGTCGGCGGTCGCGTCCACCAGCACCGGCACGTTGCCGGGGCCGACCCCGATGGCGGGCGTGCCCGAGCTGTAGGCGGCGCGCACCACCGGCACGCCCCCGGTCGCGACGATGACGCTGGTCCGCTCGTCGGTCATCAGCGCGTCGATCAGCGGCACCGACGGCTCGTCCACCACCTGGATGACGCCGTCCGGCGCGCCCGCCTTGACCGCTGCCTCGCCGAGGGCGCGGGCCGCGTCGGCGCAGACCTCCCTGGCCATCGGGTGCGGGCTGACCACCACCACGCTGCGAGTCATGAGCGCGAGCAGGCACTTGAAGAACACCGTGGCGACCGGGTTGGTCGACGGGGTCAGCGCGAGCACCACGCCGGCCGGCCGCGGCACCTCGACGACCTTGGCCGCGGCGTCGACCCGCGGCGTCACGTAGTCGTGGCCCGCGTAGTGCTCCACGACCCCGGTGCTGCAGGCGACGTTCTTGAGCACCTTGTGCTCCACCACGCCGAACCCGGTCTCCCGCACCGCCCGTTCGGCGTACTCGCGGGCCCTGGCCGCCCCGGCCGCGGCGGCGGCGCGCACGATCGCGTCCACCGCAGGCTTGTCGTACCGGGCGAAGGCGCGCCCGGCCCACTCCGCCCGCTGCAGCATGGCCCGGGCCCTCGGCACCCCGGCCGGGTCGGTCAGCAGCTCGGCGACGCTGATCGGGGTCTCGGTCACGGCCGTGCCCCCTTGGCCACGTCGTCCCTGGCCTTCGCGATGGCCACCTCGGTCCGCTCGAGCAGTTCCTCGCACACCGCCGGGGTGAGCAAGATGCCCGGCTTGTACTGGAGCACCCGGGGGTCGAGGGTGGAGAAGATCGCCCAGACACCGTTCTCGTACAGGCGCTTCATCACGAACTTGGCGCCCTGCGGATGGCCGAACTCCAGGCCCATGACCAGCCCGTCCTGCCGGATCCCGGTGAACCAGTCGGGGTACTGCGCCTGGATCTTGCTCAGTCCGCTGGTGAAGGTCGCCGCGATGTAGTGCACCATCGACCGGACCTCGGGCCGGCAGGTGATCTCCAGCGTCTTCAGCGCCGCCACGCAGCCGAGTTCGGCGCCGCCGAACGTGGACATGTGGGCGAAGCCGTCCTCGGTCAGCCAGCCCGCGGCGGCCTCGGTCGCGAGCACCGCGCTGACCGGGTACATGCCGCCGGAGATGCCCTTGCCGGTGACCAGGATGTCCGGGCTGACGCCGTGCTTGGTGATGGCCCACAGCTCGCCGGTGCGCATCAGCCCGGTCTGCACCTCGTCGGCGATGTAGAGCGCGCCGTAGCGCTCGCAGAGTTTTTTCACTCCGGCCAGGTAGCCGGGCGCGGGCAGCGGGAAGCCGTAGGTGGCCGGGATCGTCTCCATGATCACGGCGGCCACGTCCCGGGCCTTCAGCGCCGCCTCCATCGCCTCCAGGTCGTTGAACGGCACGTGGCTGAACTCGTCCGGCCGGTCGGCCAGGAACAAGGTGGCGAACCGCTCGTCGCCGGTGGCGACGGCGAGCCCGGTGTGGCCGTGGTAAGCCTTGGCCACCGACACGATGCCGCGCCTCTTCGTGGCGTGCCGCGCGCTCTTCAGCGCGATGTCGATGGCCTCCCCGCCACCCGAGCCGTACATCACCTTCGTGAGCCCGTCAGGAGCGGTGCCGATGAGAGCCTCGGCCAGCGCGGTGCGGGCCAGGCTGGGGAAGTGATGGTTGCCGATGTCGAACCGTTGCATGGCCGCGGTGACCGCGGCCGCCACCTCGGGGTTGCGGTGGCCCAGGTTGTAGGTGCCGCCGTTGAGGTGGACGTCGATGAGCCGCTTGCCCTCGACGTCGTAGATGAAGTAGCCCTCCCGGCGGTCGATGACCAGCGGAACCCCGGAGTCGATCCAGAACTGGGTCTTGTCCGGGTTCCAGAACTGCTTGGATTTCGCCAGCATGTCCTGTTTCGAGGCGAAAGAGATCAGTTCCTCGGTCATCGCGACCTCCGTCACCGCCGCCCGGCGAGAGCCAGTGTGCAACCGTATGGGCGGTTCGGCTAAACCAAAGAGTTATCGCTCAGACCGTTTGCTGTCAAGCGGTTGAGTTTCGCTCAGATTAACTCAACCAGAACTCTTGATCAGGATTCCCGCAGGCTGTTACGCTCCCCGCAAATGCGCCGGAGGTGTACCATGGCTCAGCCCCAGGATGCCGAAGTCCCCCGCCTGCCCGTGCGACCGCCCGCCGAGGACTTCGACGTCTCGCAGCGCACCGACGTAGCCAAGCTCCGCAAGGGCGCGATCGGGCTCGGCGGCGTCCTGTTCCTGACCGTGACCGGGTCGGCCCCGATCTCGGCCATGCTGTTCAATACGCCTATCGTTGTCGGCTTCGGACAGGGCGTCGGTGCGCCGGCCGCCTTTATGTTCGCCACGATCGTGCTCGTGGTGTTCTCCGTCGGGTACGTGGCCATGGCAAGGAAGAAGACCACGGCGGGCGGCTTCTACTCCTACATCAGCCACGGGCTCGGCCGGGAACTCGGCATCGGCACGGGCTACGCATCGGTGGTCGCCTACTCCGTGTTCGAGGCGTCGCTGGCCGGCGGTTTCGCCTACTTCCTCA
>DAIOWL010000127.1:0-11463 GCA_036758545.1 Streptosporangiaceae bacterium
CCTGTACCGCTACAACGGCATCGACACCGACAGCATCATCCGCGCCGCCCTGGACATCGCCGGGTAGGACTGATCTGGGCCCAGAGCGTATCAGCCGGGCTGCTGCCCCCCTCCGGGAAGACAAAGGACCTGTACTTTCATAGGAGGGGGAGAAATGGACGAAATCAAGGGCCGACTGCTGAACGTCAGCCTCCTTGCTGACTCCGAGGCCGGCCGGGCGTACTACGGCCGGGCGGGCTCGGGCCTGCCCGAGCTGACGCCAGAGGTGATCGCGGCGGGCTTCCCGCCCCAGCCGTCGCTGAACATGACGTTCTTCGGCGGCAAGACGATCGCCGACCTGGTCTTCGTCAACCACTACCTAGGCGGCGAGGACGCCTGGGATGCGGCCGACATCGCCAACATCGACGCCGCCCTGGCCAAGGCGATGAGCGACAGCGCCCTACAGTCGGTCATCGCGCAGTATTACCAGCCGACGCCCATCAGCTCGCGCATGCTGCCGTCGGTGGTGCTGCCCGATCTGGCTCCGGCCACGGTTTTCAAGGATCAGGTGGAAGCCCTCGCGGAGAGGATCTTCACCAACGGTGGCCTCGGCGATGCCGACCCGGGCAGCACGGTCGTCAACATCATGCTGCCGCGCGGGGTCGTTCTGACGGACGGCTTCTCGCCCGGCTTCCAGCCGCCGCCCGGCGCCGAAGCCGAACACGAGCGCCGCGTGGGCGTCGTGCTCAAGCTCGATGACGACGAGGACGCCGACTCCAAGCACGGCCTAGGCGGGTACCACGGATCGACGCACGTGGGCGGCACGACCGTCTACTACGCCGTCGGCGTGTACTCCGAGCGCGGCAACGGCATCCCCGCCTTCAGCCAGTCCTGGAAGAGCGTGGTCGCGACGTTCTACCACGAGCTCAACGAGGCCCGGACCGACCCGGACGTAGAAGACGCCAACCGGACCGGCGACCTCTCCAAGGTCGGCTGGTACGCCAACGTCGACCACGGCGGCGAGATCGGCGACATCCCGATAAATGAGGCCGGGGCCCACCTCTCCCTCGTCTTCAAGGAGATCGACCTGGCCGACGGGTCGGGCACCGTCCCGGTCCAGCTGATGTGGTCGAACAAGGACTTCGGTCCGTCGCGCAACATCGCCTAGCCGTCGCGGCACGGTTCCCGGCTGAGGGCGACGAGTAGCGTAAGGTCGCATCACCACTGATCACGCAGCACCGATGCCCAGGAGTAAGTGCCATGCGGCTGAGCGCCCGCAACCAGATTCCTGCCCGCGTCACCGCTATCCACCCCGGCGAGGCCATTGCCAACGTCGAGCTGGACGCGGGTGGCACCCGCCTGGTCGCCTCGATCACGGTGGAGGCGGTCAAGCAACTCGGCCTGTCGGTCGGTTCTGAGGTCACCGCGGTGGTCAAGGCGTCCGACGTCATCCTGGCCACCGACTGACCGCCACCGACTGGTTGCCGCGGCCCGGGTTGGCGTGACCTTATAATGCTTGCTCGCAGGCAATTTAAGCTGGAGTACCGGGCATGGACAGTGACGCGGTCATCCGCCTGAGGCGTGTCGTCCTGAAGCTCGCGCGGCAGCTCAACGCCGCGTCCCGGGAGGAGGGGCTGACCCCGACCCAGGCCTCGGTACTCGGCATTACCACCGTGCGCGGGCCGCTCAGCCTAGCCGAACTCACCGAGCTCGAGGGCATCAACCCGACGATGCTCTCCCGCGTCATCGGCAAGCTCGATGAATACGGCCTGCTCAAGCGGCTGCGGGACCCTGATGATTTCCGCGCGGCCCGGGTCGAGGTCACGCCAAAGGGCCGCGGCGTCTACGAGCGGATCACGACCCAGCGGAGCGCGGTGATCTCCGAATCCGTGTCCGGCCTGCCCGGTGGTCAGCAGGCGGCGCTGTTCGCGGCGCTGCCGGCGCTGGAAAACCTGGCCGAGGACCTGCGGGACACGGTGCGGCGCGGCCGGGACCGGCTCCGGGACTCGCCGCGGCCCGACTGACCCGATCCGCCGGTTCATAATCCCGAACGGTCCAGGTCACTGCCCCCGCATCGCCACCACGCCGCCACCGCGATGTCCGAAAACCGCCAGCCTGCGGCCGCGCCGGCTCATAGCGTGGAGATATGAACGTCTACACCACGATGGAAAGCCCGGTAGGTGAACTGCTCCTGGTCGGCCGCCCCTCGCCGGGCGGCGTGACGCTCACCGCGGTATCGATGGCCGGGCAGCGCTTCGCGCCCGCGGTTCGCGACAGCTGGCGTCGTGACCCGGCGGCGTTCGCCGAGGTGATCCGCCAGCTCACCGAGTACTTCGCCGGCGAGCGACGTGCCTTCAGCCTCGACCTCGCCCCGCGCGGCACCGAATTCCAGCAGCGGATCTGGCAGGCCCTGGACTCGGTCCCGTACGGCACGACGACCACCTACGGCCAGCTGGCCGCCCGGCTCGACGTCCCGCGCGACCGGATCCAGGCGCTGGGCGCCGCGATCGGCGCCAACCCGCTGGCCATCATCCGCCCGTGCCACCGGGTCATCGGCTCGGACGGCGGCATGAGAGGCTACGCCGGCGGCGTGGAACGCAAGCAGCAGCTGCTCGCCCACGAGGGCGCGCTCCTGGGGGTCCCGTGGTGATTACCGCCTCCCGCTGAGGCGTACGCCCGGTCGCTACCCTGCCTGTGCCGCCGTGTCATAGCCGTCCGCGGCGATCAGCCTGCCGGGCGCGTCCGGGCTGACGATCATGATGTCGCTGTGAGCCAGCCGGGATAGCTCATGGGTGGCGCTGTCGTCCATCAGCGCGGGCAGCCCGCGGTGGGTGGCCGCGCCGACCACGATCGTGCTGGCCCCGACGGTATTGGCGTACTCGGCGACCATCCGGCCGGCCGCGCCGTGATCGGCCGCGTGCAGCAGGATGTGGCCCTCGGCCGGGACGTGGCGCGCGGCCAGCTGGTCCAGGTGGTTCCGGACCACGGCCCGCGCCGCGTCCAGGCTCTCGCCGTCGATCGCCACGTCGCCCGCTGTCGCCTCCTCCTGGGTGTGCACCACGTGCACCACCCCGCCGTGGTCCGCCGCCAGCACGCCTGCGGCCTCGGTGACGAGTTCGCCGGCCGGTGAGGCGTCGACCGCGGCCAGGATGACGCGCGCTCCGGGCCTGGCCGGCTCGGCATTGGCGTCGACGGGGATGAGCGCGCCCACCGGTCCTGGGCTGGCCGCCCCGGGGCGGGCAGGCTCGACTGCGGGCGATCCGGTCACCTGCTCGGCCTGGAACCGTTCGGCCTGGGTGAGCAGGCCGTGGGCGGTGGTCAGGATGCCGATCCCGAGCAGGATCGCGCCGACCGCGATGTAGAACGGGAAGTGGATGTTGACGGCCAGGACCATCCGGCCGGCCGCGTACGGCGCGAGCCCGCCGCCGATGAACCGGACGAAGCCGTAGGCCGCCGACGCGACCGGCTTCTCCACCGGGGAGACGGTCATCACCGCCTGGGTGGTGACCGTGTTGTTGACCCCGATGAAGATGCCGGAGATGATCACGGCCGGGATCAGCACCGCGCGGTCCGTCGTCCAGATCGCGATGACCAGCACCACGACCGCGAACGCCGCCAGGTTCGCGTACATCGTCTTGGCGATGCCCAGGCTGGCCTGCAGCCGCGGCGCGCCGAACACGGCGAACAGGGCGACGAAGATACCCCAGCCGGTGAAGACCAGGCCGAGCTTGATCGGGCTCAGGTTCATCGGGAACGGCGCGTAGCCCAGGACGGTGAAGAAGCCCCAGTTGTAGCACAGCGCGGTCAGCGACATCGTCAGCAGGCCGCGGTGCTTCAGCGCGCGCAGCGGCGCGGACAGGGCGGTCTTGTGGGCCGGTTTCGGCAAGGGCTCGACCAGCACGATGGTGGCGATCAGCGCGATGGCCATCAGGGCGGCCACCCCGTAGAACGGGCCCCGCCAGCTGATCTCGCCCAGCGTCCCGCCGAGCAGCGGGCCGATCGCGATGCCGACGCCGAGCGCGGTCTCGTAGAGCACGATCGCGCCGGCGAAGCCGCCACTGGCCGAGGCGACGATGACGGCCAGGGAGGTCGCGATGAACAGCGCATTGCCCACCCCCCAGCCGGCCCGGAACCCGATGATCGCGTTGATGCTGGGGGAGGCCCCGGCGGCGGCGCTGAACACGACGATCAGGATCAGCCCCGCGATCAGCGTCTTCTTGGCCCCGATCCGGCTGGAGACCCAGTTGGTGATCAGCATGGCCACCGCGGTGACCACGAGGTAGCTGGTGAACAGCAGCGTCACCTCGCTCGGCGAGGCGTGCAGCTCGTGCGAGATGGCCGGCAGGATCGGGTCGACCAGGCCGATGCCCATGAACGACACGACGCAGGCGAACGCGACGGCGAAGACGGCTTTCGGCTGCCGGAACGGGCTCGCGACCGAACCTGCATGGGTGCTGCTCAACGTGTGCTCTCCTCCGTACCTGTCAGTGGGTCAGGGTGACGTCGCGCTGCGCGCTGGCCAGTGCGTCGATGGCGGGCAGCGCCGCGCGAAGCGCCGCCCGGTCCTGCGGGCTGATCCGGTCCAGGATGACCGCGAGCCGTTCGGCCCGCACCGCCCGGCGCCGGGCCAGCGTGTCCCGGCCCTGGTCGGTCAGCCGCACCTGGACCACCCGCCCGTCGGCGGGATCCGCCTCCCGGCGGACCAGCCCGGTATCTTCCAGGCGCGCGATCAGCTGCGTCATGGCCGGCTGCGTCACGCCCCCCTGGACGGCGAGCGCGGTCAGCCGCCGCGGCCCCGACCGCTCCAGCGTCGCCAGCGTCGCGGCCGCGGTCGCGGACAGCCCGTCCGCCGGGCTCAGCGACCTGAGCAGCCCGATCAGCCGCTCCACCCCAGCCGCGATCCCCGCCGCCAGCGCCCGCTCGGACCCCTCGGCAATTTCCATAAGTTATTTATATCACTTTCTTATGTAGCTAGCCCGCCGTCGCCGATGAGAGCCTGATCACATCGCCTTCCTGGCCGCCTGCTGGACCCTGCCGAACGCCGCCGGACGCCTGCCGAACGCAATGAAACCCGGCTTCCACGGCGTCAGAGCGCACTGGATCCGGGGTTTCATGACGTTCCAAATGGCTCGGCGCACCCGGATCGTGATGCTGCTGGTGCCGTTGTGTCCTGAGTCCGGTTTTCTGGACGCTCCGCCCGACCGCGGCCGCTAGCTATCCAGCGATTGAGCTGCTCCGGGTCAGGACTTGACCGACACCTGAGCCCATCCGGTCGCGTCCGCCCCATGCGCAACTGCCGCCGTGATGACGTTGGTCCCTGCCTGCAGCGGCACGGTGGCCCGGAAGTGCCCGTCCGGGCCGGCGACAGCGCTCACGACGACGGTGGTGTCGCTCGATGCCGTGGACTGGCCCGCCGAGACCACCACGGTGCTCCCGGCCTGGGCCGTTCCGCTGACCGTGATCTGGCTCCCCGAGACCGTCGCAGTCACCGCGACCGGCAGCACCGCAGGCGGCGCGTGCCGGACGTAGCGGTCGGCGACGATGCCGGGCTGGTCGCCCAGTGACCCGCTCCCGAGATCGGTGACCAGCCGCACGTACTGGGCCTGGGCCCAGATCAGCGGCGACGCCGATCCGGCCGGCTTGCCGTTCGTGAACCCGATGGATGCCGTCGCCGGATCCGAACCGTACGGTGACGCGGCCACCGCCGGGTCCTCCCAGGCCTGTTCGGGCACCATCCCGAGCCCGGACGTCATGGATTGCATGGTCCGCAGCAGCGACCCCGCGGCGCCGGCCGAGCCGGTCTGCAGATCCTGCTCGGCCCGCTCGCCGTCGAGAATCGGCCACAGGTGCCCGGACCCCTTGGCGGTCGGGAACCACGGAGCGCCGGACGGCGAGCAATCAGTCGGATCGGGCACGTAGCAGTCGCCGTACCCGTCGGTGGCGCCGCTGGCCTTGATCCCGTACCGGTGCCATCCCGGCCCGGACGCGGTCTGCGACTCGATGACGGAATCCACGACCCGCAGGGAGCGGAGCACGTCAGGATCGGACGCCGGGAGCTCACCGAGCCGGGTCAGCTCCAGGAAGCCCGCGTCGATGACGCGACGCTGGTCAACCCCGGGCAGGCTGCCGTTCCCCAGGTCGTAGCTCTCCGCCGTGTCCGGATGGCCCGTCACCGACAGCCGGATGAAGTAGCGCCCGGTCCCGTACACGCCATTCGTGGTCACCGTCCACTTCTTCACGTTCCGCTGATAATCGTCCGCCGTGGCCGCATACAGCGAAGCCCGCGACGTGTCACCCGCGGCGGCGGCCAGCCGGGACGCCGCGACCAGCCCGGCGATCTCGGCGGCGATGGTGGAGGGGGAGTAGCCGGGGTGCTCCTCCCAGCGTTCCACTCCGAACGCCGGACCGTGGTTCACCACGAAATCGGCGGCAGGGCGGATGTGATCACGGTAGAACGGCACGTCGCCGGCGAAGCCGCCCTGCCACGCCATCAGCAGCGGGTAGGCGTCCTGGTCGATCTCGGACAGGCCGAACGTGTCCGGCGCGACCGTCCCGTCTATCAGCGAATTGCGCGGGAAGCTCCCGTCGGCCTGCTGGGTCCGGTCGAACAGGTACCGGACCATGGCGCGGGCGCTGGGCACGTCCCCGTCGGCGAGCAGCCCGGTGAAGGTCTCGTAGCTGTCCCGGGCGAATACCTCGCGGTAGGTCCACCCGGGATGGGTGGTCGCCGCGGGTACCGACTGACCCCACGGATCGGTGGGCGAGGCCACGAACGCGCCCGGGTAGGTCTTGTCCTCGTCCGCCTTGATCACGTTCGCCGACAGCCAGTACATCGCGCGCGCCCGGGCGGGAACGGAGGCGGGTGGCCGGCGGAGCGTCCGGTCATAGGCGCGCCATCCGCTCAGGTAACCGTCCATCATCTGGCCGAACGGTCGCGTGGCACTCGCCCGGGCGACGCCGATCGCCGCCGCGGCGTCGGCGCCGAACCCGAGAGCCAGCGTGAACGGCCGGCCGGGAGCGGTATCTACCTCGGCGGTCTGCACCACGTTGCCGTTGGTCGCCGTCTGATACTGGTTCACGAGCTGGTGGTGCGCGTCGAGCTGGCTCAGTCCGTCGCTCGGCGTGCCGGCGAAGCCGCTGGATGCGGCCTTGAACGGACGGCTGGCCAGCACCGCGCCGGTGACCTGCGCCGCGAACGGGCCGCTGGGCGCCTGCGTGTCCGAGGCGACCAGGGCGGTGGTAGCGGGGTCGATGCGCGCGTCGTTGGCGCCCTGGTTCTTGGCGCCCCCGCCGCCGGTGTTGTCGATGGTGGCGTCCCAGCGGGCGTAGACCTTCAGCCCGGTTACGGAGGCCCCGGCCAGCGGCAGCAGGCGGGTCCGCATGACCACGCTGTCCCGGCTCGGGTCGGTGAGGTAGTCGGTGACCAGCTTGAAGCCGTGCGCGGTGTCGGTGCTCGTCACCTCGCACACCATGCCGCTGGGATCCGGCGAGCTGACCGTGTAGGTCATGTCCCGCTGCTGCAGGGCGGTGAAGCTCTTGCCGTCGGTGACGATGTACTGCAGGGTCGCGTCGTTGCTGTTCTCGATCGTGGGGCTGTACACGTCGGACAGCACGCCGTCCGCTACCGTGTACCACGCCTTCGACCCGGTGTTCGCGGCCGTGCCGAAGCAGTCTTTCCTGGCCGTGCCCATGTAGGACTGGGCGCCCGGGCCACCCGGGGCGGCGCCGGACGGTGCGGCGGGCGGGCCGGCACCCTGCGCTTGCGGGGCGGCCAGGGCCAGCGACGAGGCCACCAGCGCGACCGCACTTACCGTTACGACGTAGCCCTTCATGGCCGCCTCCGCTCGCAGGGTCCCGATCCCCTGCCCGGCGGGGCGAGCTGGAAACGCTCAGGCGTTGATCAGGGCGGCGACCGCCGGGTGGCGGCGCATCTTGTCCAGGTAGCGGCTGCGGTTCGGGCCGATGCTGCCGACCGGGATGCCCAGGCGGGCGCTGATGTCGGCGTAGGGCAGCGGCGGGTCGGCGATGAGCAGGGAGATCAGCTGCTTGCCGTTCGGCGGCAGCTGGTCGAACGCCTCGCGCAGCGCGGCGTGGCGCTCGGCCGCGAGCAGGCCCTGGTCGGCCAGGTCGGCCCGCTCGTCGGGCAGGGTCTCAACATCCAGCGCGTACATGGTCGCCCGCGGTCCCTGCGTCGCGCACAGCACGCGCAGGCATTCCCGCCGGGCGGTAGTGGCCAGCCAGCCGGGCAGCGCGGCCGGATCGCGGACCCGGTCCAGCTGGTCGACCAGGCGCAGCCAGACGCTCTGGGCCACGTCGTCGGCGTCGGCCCGGCCGAGCCGGTGCCTGCGGCAGATCGACCAGATGAGCGAGGCGTAGCGCTCGACCAGCGCGTCCCACGCCTGCCTGTCACCAGCCTTAGCGCGGGCCACCAGGTCACTGACCGTGGTGTCGGCCGGGGAATCCGTCAGTTGCGGCGGTATCAGGGTGCTGGCGGTCGCAGTGCTCATGATCCGGTTCTCCTCAAGCGTGCCGAGCCATTGAAGACAGACTCGGTGACCGGGCGTCCCGCCGTCATGGGGCAGCCGTCACGACCTAGCCGGGAAATAAACGGGCGGCCGCCAGGGAGAAATGCGCCGGATGTCCCTTAGACCCGGGACTGGTGTCCCAGGCCGGCGTCGCGGGCCTGGACGATGGCCTGGGCGCGGTCGGCGACCTGCAGCTTGGTCAAGATGTTGGAGACGTGATTGCGTACCGTCTTCTGGCTCAGCCCCAGCCTGGTCGCGATGGCCATGTTGGCCCGGCCCTGGGCGACCAGGTCGAGCACCTCGCGCTCCCGGTCGGTCAGCTGCGGGAACACCGGCGGCGGGGCGCTGGCCGGCGTGGTGAAGTAGGCCAGCATGCGGGCGGCCAGCTGCGTCCCGAAGATGATCTCGCCGTTGGCGGCGGCCTGGACGGCGGCGCGGATCTGCTCCTGGTCGGCGCCCTTGAGCAGGTAGCCGCGGGCGCCGGCGCGCAGCGCGGAGAAGATCGAGTCGTCGTCGTCGAACATGGTCAGCACGAGCACCGTGATGTGCGGGCTGTCCGCCACGATGCGGCGGGTGGCCTCGATGCCGTTCAGCCCGGGCATGTGCAGGTCCATGATGACCACGTCCGGCTGGGTTTCCCTGGCCAGCTCGACGGCCTCGGTCCCGCTGGTGGCGGCCCCGGTCAGCTCGGTGTCCGGGGCGTCGGTCAGCAGGGCGGTAAGCCCGTCACGAAACAGCGGGTGATCGTCGGCGATCAGGACCCGGATCGGTTCTGTCATGGTTGCTCCCGGGCGGGAAGATAGGCGTTGATCCTGGTGCCGTGCGGAAGGCTGGGCTCGATCACCAGGTCGCCGCCGAGTTCGGTGACGCGCTCGCGCATCGACGCGATGCCGACGCCGGCCCGCCAGCCTTCCGGCAGGCCCACGCCATCATCGCAGATCTTCACGTCCAGGCCATGGTTGAGCCGCAGGCGCACCGAG
This sequence comes from Streptosporangiaceae bacterium, assembly GCA_036758545.1. Classification (GTDB taxonomy): domain Bacteria; phylum Actinomycetota; class Actinomycetes; order Streptosporangiales; family Streptosporangiaceae; genus Palsa-504. The sequence goes on from DAIOWL010000127.1 coordinate 9,485, forward strand.
CACTGGGTGGCATGCGCGTGCCTCGTGACGTTGGTCAGCGCCTCGGTCACGATCCGGTAGCAGGCCACCTCGACCGCCGCGGGCAGGTCGGCCAGGCCTTCGGCGGGAGCGTCCAGGGTGACGGTGAGCGAGGGCGCCTCGTACTGCAGCCGTCCGACCTCCTCACTCAGCGACCCGACCAGGCCGAACTCATCGAGCGTGGGTGGTCGCAGCCCGTAGACGATACGGCGGACATCGGCTACCGCCCGCTGCGTCTCCGCCTTGAGCTTGCTCAGCAGTTCCTGCAGCTCAGGCTGGCTCGCCGACCGCGCCCGGGCCGTGTCCAGGCCCAGGGTCAGGCCAGCCAGCGTGGGGCCGAGGCCGTCGTGCAGGTCGCGGCGCAGTCGCCGCCGCTCCTCTTCCCGCGCGGTGACCAGCCCGGCCCGGGACACGTCAAGCGCCCGCCGCAGCGCCACCGCGTGGGCCGCCGGGCCGGCCTGCCGGGCCAGGTCGGCCAGCAGCCGCTCGTCGTCGGGACCAAGCTGCTCGCCCCGCGACCGCGTGCCCACCAGGAGCCGCCCGACGGTCTCCCGCTGGAAGGTTAGCGGGAACGCGACCACCTGCGGCGGGACCTCGCCATAGGCAGCGGCCGGGCTCCACCCGTCGCCGAGCCGCAGCTCGAGGGCCGCGTACGGCAGCCGCAGGCTGTCCGCGATCGTCTTGACCACGGAGCTGAGCGCCGTCTCGGGGTCGGCGGCCTCCTCGACGCGGCGGCCAAGCCGGGCCAGGGCCTCGTAGGGCACCCCCCGGTCGCCGTAGAACAGCCGGTCCACCCGGCGCTGCACCCGGTCGCGCAGCGGGAACAATGCGGCGGCGCCCAGCGCGGTGGCGATGACCTGCACGGGCAGGTCGGTACCATGCACGCCGAACAGCAGATAGGCCAGCTCCACCACGCCTAGGTACACCGCTGCCACCCCGGCGGTCAGCAAGCCATACAGCACCGCCCGGCTCAGCAGGATATCGATCTCATAGAGCCGGTACCGCAGTACCGCGATGCCGATGGCCACCGGCGTCAGGGTGCCAGATATCAGTCCTACCCCCAGGCTCCACGGGCCCGAGGCGATCAGGGTTGCGATGAAGGACAGAGCCATGAGCGGCAGGACGGCGAGGAACCACTTGAGCTGCTGGCGTCTTACCCGGTCGGCCCGGCGCCAGCGCAGCGTCACGCTTGCCACCGCCGCGGCCGCAGCGGCCACCCCGCACACCACGGCCAGGACCTGCATTGCCTTGAACCACCCGCTGAGGCTGGGCACGGTGTACGGGTTTGGCAGTTTATGGAAGAGGGTTCCCATGCTCTGCGGGATGAGGGCGTATCCGGCGAAATAGAGCGGGATGAACGCCAGCGCCGCCCACAGCGCGGGACGCCACCGCGGCGACAGCAGCCTTCCTTCGGGGAAGACCAGCGGCAGGACCAGGCCGACGAGGCTGATAGCTGGCGCGTACGCCCACGTGTTCATCCACAGCATCGCGGTCGAGAACGGCAGCGAACCGGGCGAGTGCACCACGGTGTACCGCGCGTATGCAAAGGGCACCTGGCTGAACGAAATGGCCAGCCCGATCAGGCAAAGCAGCGGACCCATCGGATGACCTGGCCGCCTGGCCAGCAGCACGCATCCCATGCACGCGTATGCAAGCGCTTGCGGCGCCAGGAATATGGACACGTCGCGACCCTTGGCCGCCAGTGCCGCCGTGGCCAGCGTCAATACCGCCGCTATCAGGGCAGCCGCCCAGGACAGCCCGGCAACCGTCGGCCACCGGGCTGGCCGCACGTTCACCGGGACGTCCAGACCCACATACCTACGATGGTGCCTTACGGTCCCGCTGTCACGGGACATATGTCCCGGGCCACCCGGGATCAATTAACCCAGGCCGAGGCGCGTGACCTTCAGGCCGGGGTGACGGCGCGGAGCAGGAAGCTGACCAGCTGGGCCGCGTACGCC
>DAIOWL010000128.1:0-7536 GCA_036758545.1 Streptosporangiaceae bacterium
ACTCGCCGTGCCGGCCGACCAGGTAGTTCTCGTGGCAGCCGTAGGAGTTGCCCGCGGAGTCGGTGTTGTTCTTGAACAGGTAGATGTCGCCGGCGATGCCTTCCTCACGCAGCCGGCGGTCGGCGTCGACCAGCAGGCCCTCCAGGATCCGCTCCCCGGCCTTGTCGTGGGCCACCAGGTCGAGCACGTTGTCGCACTCCGGGGTGGCGTACTCCGGGTGGCTGCCCACGTCGAGGTAGAGCCGGGCCCCGTTCCTGAGGAAGACGTTGCTGCTACGGCCCCATGACACCACGCGCCGGAACAGGTAACGCGCCACCTCGTCGGGCGAGAGCCGGCGCTGCCCGCGGAAGGTGCACGTAACGCCGTACTCGTTCTCGACCCCGAATATTCGCCGATCCACACGCCAAGGCTACGTCCCGTTGCCCACTGGCAACAGCATCCCTGCCGTGTTGCCGGCCTGCGAGTCACTGCGTGAGGTCACCGGCGAGCGAGTTCAGCCAGCAGGTTCTTGTCGTAGACGTAAATGGTGTAGGGGCCGTTGCGATACGTCCTGACCGGAGGGCCCAGCGCCGCCAGCGCGGCCGGTTTGGGCTCCCAGTGGTTGAAGAATCCGGGCTTGCCGCCGGTGACCAGGAAATTCGCCCGGTTGAGGCCGGGGTCGTACCAGGAGCTCTTGGCCTCCCACGGGTACGGCGCCAGCGGGAGGGAGGCCACCGCCCGGATCGTCACGGCTCCGTCACTGCCGACGGTTACCACGCTCGACCCCCAGTAACCGCCGATGCCGCTGGTCAGGTGGTGCGCGGCCAGGAACTTCGCGAGCTGCGACTTCATCGGGGGGACCGACGGCTGGGCGGCTGCGTAGCCGAGGCCGGCGGCGTAGCAGGCCAGCAGGGCGCCGGCCAGCAGGGCCACAGCCCGCGGGCGCCGGCGCAGGCCGGCCTGCAGGCTGCCCGCGAGCGTCCGGCCGGCCAGCACCGCGCCGAACGGGAGCACCACGGCGAACTCGCGGGCGTTCAGGTCGGAGGCGTTGGCCAGCGTGCTCGGCACGTACGCGACCACGTTGAGCACCATCGCGACGAGCAGGATCTGGCTGATCATGTCCGGCCAGGACAGGAAGCGCCGTGCCACCCGCAGCACCGCCCAGGCCACCAGCGCCACCCCGGCCAGGTGCAGCAGCGCGAAGGCCATCGCGGCGGGCGGCCCCTCGGGCTTGGCCCCGAACAGCGCGAGCAGCCCCTTGCCGGTCACCCAGGCGTGCTCGGGCCAGGTATGCACCGGGGCGAGCTGGTACGCCAACGGGTGTATGTAAGCCTGGAGGAGGCGTCCGGCTAGCGACGCCAGGCCCTGGGCCGCGATGGCCGCCAGGGCCAGGGACAGCTCGTACCAGCGGGCGCGCAGCGCAGCCTGGACCGAAGTGCCCTGCCGCCGGGCCAGCTCACGGGACACGCGTAGCGCGCACACCGCCACCAGGGGCACGACGCCGACCAGGAGCACGAGGGAGTCGGCAATGAGCACCCAGGTCAGCAGCAGCCCGACCAGGACCGGTACCCACGGGCGTGGCGGGCACCGGTCGATGACCAGCCAGGTCAGCAAGAGCGGCACGGCCGTGCCGATGTGGCCGAGGGACAGCAGCAGGACGAAGACGCCGACGCCGAGCTGAGGGGCGAACATGAGGCCCGCCGTCAGCAGCATCCGCAGCCGGGCCTCGCGGCCGGGTACCCGGCCCCGGGCCAGCAGCACCGAGAAGATCACGACCAGCGTGTAGGTCATTGCCGCCGCGATGTGCGCGGTGTCGGTGTGCAGCCCGAACAGCCACACCAGCAGGGCGTACTGGGGCAGCTCGGTGGTGATGAACGAGACGTCGGACAGGTACCAGCCGTGCAGCAGCACGTTGCCGTGCAGCATGTCCCAGGCCATCAGCAGGTCGTTGGACTCGTCGGAATTCTCCGGGTAGGTCCGGGACACCCGCAGGTAGGCGAGGAAGAGCAGGGCAACGGCCAGCGCGACCGCGGCGGTGGCGAGCAGGCGGCGGGCGGGCACCCGGCGGCCAGGAGCCTGCTCCGTCTCTGGCTGAGCGGCGGGCTGGGCATCCTGCCCATCCTCGGCCCCGGCCTGGGCGGCGGCGGGCAGGGCGGAGGACGCCTCCGGCGTCCCGCTTCTCGGCACGGCAGCCACCACGTCCTTCGGGCTCGGTGTCATCCTCGCGAGCGAATGGTATCCATCGCAGCCTGACACAGCGTAAGGGGTCGCTCTGGTAAGCTGCGCGCGCCTGACCAAGAAATTCCCCCCCTTCACGCTGAGATAGCCATGGTGGAGGCTTGCGATTGCAGCTCACGTCGACGTCGGAAGAGGATAGGTCTCTCCGGCACAGCCCGCGATCACTATGGTCAAGGTTGAACCGGCCGCTGGTACCCGGAATCATCGCCTTCCTCGGCTGGCTCGGTTTTGCCCTGGCCCGCTGGCAGATCTGGGCCCACGGTCACCTGAGCCTGTTCATCATGGCCGGGCACACCTACACGCACCGGTCCCAGCTTCCCCCCGGGCTGCTCCGGGTGCCGTCCGCGGGCTATGACGGGCAGTTCTACTACCGGCTCGCGCTGGACCCGACCAACTGGCACCACACGGCGTTCGGCATCACGATGGACCAGTCCTACCGGTACACTCGCATCGGGTACCCGATCCTGGCCTGGATCTTCTCGCTCGGCCAGCACCAGCTCGTGCCCGTCGTGCTGGTCGTGCTCAACCTCTTCGCGGTGGCGGCCATGGCCATGCTCGGCGGCATGTTCGCCCGCGACGCCGGCCGGCACGCCCTGTGGGGGCTCGCCTTCGTCGCCTACTTCGGCCTGGTCATCAGCGTGGGCCGCGATACCGCCGAACCGGTGGCGGAGGCGTGCATGCTCGGAGGCCTGCTCGCCTTCCGGCGGGGTGGCACCCGGATGTACCTGCTGGCCACCGCGCTGTTCACGTACGGCGCCATCACCAGGGAAACCATCTTGTTCGCCCCGGCCGCGATCGCCGTCACCCGGCTGATCGCGATGGCCAGGCGCCGCGCCCGCCCGGGCCTGGCCGACCTGACCTGGCTCGTCCCGGCCGCCGCGTACGGGCTGATCGAAGTCGCGGTGCATATCGTGGTCAGGGGCGAGTTCCCGTTGCTGGCGAACAGCGGCCGGAACCTCTCCGCGCCGTTCACCGCGCTGGCCGACGCGCTGAAGTACAACGCCGCGCACATCAACACCGCGCACCTGAGCCCGATCGACATCGCCATGCTCGAGTACGCGACGCTGGCGATCTTCATCCTGGCCGGGTTCGCGGTGCTGATGATCACCTCCGCTCCCGGGCACGAGCGCCTCGCGTTCGTCTTGTTCGTGCTCCAGCTGGGCCTGCTGTCCAGCGAGATCTGGACCAGCACGTTCGGCGAGGGACGCTCGCTCATCGAGCCCTACCTGATGGCGCTGGTGCTGATGGTGAGCACGCCACGGAACTCCCTGTCCTGGCGCTATATCGGCGCGATCGCCGCCTGCGTGCTGCCCGCGCTGGCGGTGGTGGCCAGGCGCCGCATCCTGTACATGTGACACGAGCGGGTGCGGCGACGCAGGCTCAGGCCGACCCGTCCAGCCTGGACAGCACGTTCGTGTTCCAGACCTGAATCGTGAAACCGTCGACGCGATAGGTCCGCGCCGGCGGGCCGAACGTGCGCTGAACGGACAGCTGCATGCCCGCCCATGAGCCGGGGCCGTCCGTGACGACGAAGTTCGCATAGTGCCGCGCCGGGTCATAGCTCGCGACGTCGCTCTCCCAGAGGTACGGCACCAGGCGGCCGCTGACATCCGGCACCACCGCGCTGACCATTACCTGACCGCTGCTGGCCACGGTCGTGCTGTTGGCCTGCCAGTAGCTGGCCAGCCCGCGGGTGAGCCCGTGCGCCGCGAGCCAGCCAGCCAGGGGCTCGTTCCCGGCCGTAGCCGGGGCCTGGGCGGCACCGAATCCGAGCGCGGCCAGGTAGCCGGCCGTCAGCAGGGAGAGCACCGGGACGAACCAGCGCCTCGCCGCCCGGGTCCAGGCCGCTAGGCGGTCGCCGAGGAGGCGGCCCGCCAGCACCGCGCCGAGCGGCAGTACCGCTGCCATCTCGCGCGCGCCGAGCAGGTCCTGCGCGTGCGTGCTGATCATGTAGGCGCCAAGGTTCGCCACGATGGCCACCGCGAAAACCGGCACGATCAGCTCGCCAGGGGAGAAGATCCGCACCAGGCCCACCCCGAGAGCCCATACCGCCAGGATCGCCCCGGCCAGGTGAATCGCCACGAAGACGACCTCGAGCGCGGGCCGGGTGCCGAGGAAGCCCGGGTCGAAGACGTTCGCGCCGAACAGCTCGAGGAAGCCGTGGAAGGTCACCCAGGACCCGTGCTGCAGCTGGCTCAGGTCCGTGTCGGCCACGATGGGTGACTGCCGGTACCCGCCCAGGGCGGCCATGGCCCACGGCCCGAACGATCCGGCCACCCCGGCCGCGGCCGCTGCGCCGGCCAGGCTCAGCTCGTACCACGTGGACGCGTCCCGCTTCCCTCGCTTGATCAGCCCAGCCACAGCGCGCCCCGCGCCGATGAGCACCAGCGGGACGATGCCGGTGAGCAGGATGATCGAGTCGCCCACCATCGTCACGGTGAACAGCAGGCCCACCAGGACCGGTACGTACCATCGCGGCCTAGCGCGATCGATCAGCAGCCAGATGACCAGCAGGGGCACCGCCGTCCCGGTGTGGTCCGGCGAGAGCAGCAGGATCGAGGTGGCACCGAGCTGCGGCGACAGCATCAGACCCGCGGCCAGCAGGGCGCGCGCCCACCCGGCGCCACCCTGGACGCGGCCCTTGGCGAGCAGCGCGGCGAGCAGCACGAGCAGTGTGTAGGTCATGGCGGCGGCCGCGTGCACCACCCAGGGACCGAGCCCGGTCAGCGCCGCGATCAGCATGTACTGCGGCAGTTCGGTGGTGTAGAAGGACACGTCCGACACCCACCAGTTGTGCAGCAGCAGGTTCCCGTGCAGCATGGCCCAGGCCTGCAGCACGTTCGACGAGCCGTCCGAGGACAGCGGTACCGCCTGCGACTGCCGCCAGTAGCAGAAGAACAGGACCGCCGCGGCCAGCACGACCAGGCCGGCCCGGACCGCGAGAACGGCGCCCGGCGTCCTGACGGGCGGAGGGGCCAGGGCGCGAAGCTCTTGTTCGCGCCCGACGTGGGTCACGGCGGGGTCGCCTGCCCGCTCGCGGTGAGCCCGGCCGCCTTCACCTTCTCACCGCCGACCGTCATGGCTCAGATGGTTCCCGACTTGATGGCCGCTTCGATCCAGGGGATGACCTCGTCGAGCATCTGGTCGAGTGTGGTGGTGGCCTCGAAGCCAAGTACCTTCTTGGCCTTCTCCGTGTCGGGCACCCGGCGCTGGACGTCATACTGGAACGGGTCGTCGTGGACGAGCCGCAGCGGGACGCCCTCCCCCTTGACCTTGCGCCAGATCAGTTCGGCCAGTTGCCGGACCGTGGTGCTCTCCGCCGTCGACAGGTTGAAGTCCTCGTTGAGGGCGTCCTCGTGTTCCATCGCCGTCACCACCCCGGCCGCGAGATCGCCGCCGTAGGTGTAGTGCCGTACTTGCTCGCCAGAACCGAGGATGTGCAGCGGGTCCTGGCCCTTGAGGATCTTCTGCACCAGGTCGGGGACGACGTGGCTCATCGCGAGCTCGACGTTGCCGGACAGGATCTCCTGGTCGCCCAGGGCCCGGCTCTCCCCGATGCCCACGCAGTTGAAGGGCCGCACCAGAGTGTAGGGAAGCTTGTACTGATCCCAGGCGGCCCGGGCGAAGTACTCCACCGCCAGCTTCTGGAACCCGTAGGAGGACAGCGGCGGCGGGATCTCCCGCTGCTGCCCTTCGTAGGACGGCCACTCGTCGGCGCTCTCGAAGACCATCGAGGAGGACAGGTAGGTAACCTTGCGCAGCCGGCCGTCCCGGCGCGCGGTGATCGCGGCATCGCAGGACGCGGCGATGATCCGCTCGTTGGTCGCGAGCAGGTCATAGGCGTAGGTATGGAAGTACGAGATCCCGCCGATCATGGCTGCGCCGGCGATGAAGTGATCGCAGTCGGCCAGCAGCCTGGTCATCAGCCCGACGTCCCTGGCGTCGCCCTCGACGAGACGGTAGCGCGGATCGTCGTCGTAGGACTTCCTGACCTTCCCGTACTTGGAGAAGTCGTCCAGGCCCACCACGGCGTAGCCGCGGTTCAGCAACTCTTCGACAACGTACCCGCCGATGAAGCCTGCGGACCCGCTGACCAGCACCTGCTCCATCAGGACTTCTGCGCTCCTTCCCGTTGCCGCTGCTCCGGCTGGCCGACGGTCCCGCGGTGCCTCACCTGATCGGCGGTCAGCTGCGGTCCGAACGCGAACCGATACCAGCGGAGGTAGCTCGGCACCCATTGCGCGATCTTGAAATTCGACACCCCGGCCTGGCGGTCCAGCCATATGGTCGGGATCTCGGCCACCGGCAGGCGCAGCCGCTTCGCCTTCGCGGTCAGTTCGATGCCGATCTCGAACCCGTCCCTGGAGTCGATTCCGACCTGCCGGACGAACGACGTGGAGTAGGCCTTGAATGAGTTCGTCGCGTCCCTGGTGCCGACGTGGGCGAACGTCCGCAGCGAGCGGCCGGCCAGGCGGGACAGCGTGCCCTTCAGGACGGGGCCGCCGACCTGCTGACCGCCAGGCATGTAGCGGGACGCGGCGGCCACCGCGACCCCCCGTTCGACCAGCCGGACTAGCTCGTCGATCTGCCTGGCGTCGTCACAGCCGTCCGCCATGGTGACCACCACCACCGGCGCCCTCGCCGCGTCGATGCCGAACCTGATGGCGTTGGCCGGACCCGGCCCGTAGGTGTTGACCAGGCACCTGAGCCGCGGTTCCTTCTGCGCGTACTCCTCCGTCACCGGGATGGTCGTGTCGTCGGCCGAGTCGACGACCACCAGCACCTCGGACGGCAGCCGGACCGACTCGAACAGCCGGTCAATCACGCTGATGACACTTTCGCCCTCGTTGTAGGCGGGAACCACCACCGAGACACGGGGACGCTCGGTCATACCCGGACCCCGCTGCCGAGCACGTCCCAGATATCGGCGGCCGGCTTGTCCACGGCCAGGCCCCGGTACTCCGGATGAGGTGCGCCCACCACGAGCAGGTCAGAACGGTCCAGGACCTCCTCGAGCGGCAGCAGGCCAGGGTCGACGGTCACGTACGGGTCAGTGCACAGCACCGTGTCGGCCTTGAACGCCAGGATCCGCTTGAGCTTGTAGGACAGGCTCGACCTGATGTCGTCCGACCCCGCCTTGAACGCCATGCCGAGGATCCCGACGGTCATCGACCCCAGGTCGAACTGCTGCTCAAGCCGGTGCACCACGTACAGCGGCAGGCCCTCGTTGACGGCCATCGCCGCGTGGCCCAGCGGGAAATTGTTGTGGTTGAACGCCGCGAGCTGCATCGTGTCCTTGAACAGGCAGGGCCCGGCGGC
>DAIOWL010000128.1:7636-11456 GCA_036758545.1 Streptosporangiaceae bacterium
CTCGGTCATCGCCTTGCCCTCGGCGATCCGCTCCGGGCAGAAGGCGACCTCTATCTGCCGCCCCAGCTTGGCCATCATCTTCTCCACCAGCGCCGTCACGCCGGGGAACACGGTGCTGCGCAGGACGAGCAGCTGCCCGTCCCTGAGGAATTCCGAGCAGCCGCCGAGCGCCTTGGTGATGGCGATCTGCTTGGGGTTCAGGTGCTCGTCGACGGGCGTGCCGATGACCACGATCACGTGCTCCGCCGTGGCCACGATCGCGGGATCGGCCGAGGCCACCAGGCGGCCGGCAGCGAGCACCCGGCTCAGCGCCTCATCGGCGCCCGGCTCGGCAAAAGGCATCTGGCCCGAGTTGACCGTGGCGACCGCTGCCTCGCTCACGTCATAGATACCGACCCTGGCACCCCTGTCGGCGAACGCGATCGCGAGCGGCAGGCCAACATGCCCGCACCCCCCGATGACAACCACATCTCGGCTGACCTGATCAGGCATATTGGTCACCGCATATTCCTCCGGCTTATAACGGCAGGCCCCCGGGGGCCCGGGAGGCATGGGAAAGGGCCCCCGACACGTGTCTAGCGCTTCACCTTACCGCCCCGGCAGCCTGGCTACCGGCCTTGTTATCCCGTTGTCGCCACAATGCGCTTCCCGGCTGAGATGGCGTTAACGCCAGATTTCCCGACAACGGAACGCGGCATCCCTCCGGCGCCGCCGCCGCTGCTGGCCTTGCCGCCTTCGACGGCGCGCGTGCGCTACGTACGGTAAGCTCGCGGCGCGCAAGCATGGCGGTGCTCGGTGTCCGGGCCGCCCTTCGTGAGGACTGCAGCATGCCTGATCAGGAGCGCCCGGCGGCCCGCGCGCGGGTCGCGGATTCGGTCGTGCCTGACGATCCCCCGTCCGCCGATCACGCCGCCCCGGGCGCGTCCGGCGTCCCGCCGTCCAGGTGGCTGGCGTCCACGACGAACCGCCCGGCCGTGGCCGCCCTGATCGCCACGCTCGCCGCGGTCGCCTTCACCCTGGCTCGCTGGCAGACCTGGGCGGACGGCCATATCAGCCGGTTCATCCTGGTCGGCCGGCACTTCGCCATACCGTCCCAGTTGCCGCACGGCATGCCGGTGGCCAAGACCTACGGCTACGACGGGCAGTTCTTCTACCGGCTCGCGCTGAACCCGCTGAACTTCCACCACACCGCCTACGGCATCACGATGGACCGGCCCTACCGGTACATGCGTATCGGCTATCCCGCGCTCACCTGGCTGGTCTCGGCCGGGCAGCATTTCCTGGTCCCGGTCATGCTGGTCGTGATCAACATCGCCGCCATCGGGGCGCTGGGCTACCTAGGCGCCATGTTCGCCGCGCGGGGCGGATGGCACGCGCTGGCCGGGCTGCTGATCCCCGGGTACTTCGGGCTCCTCACCAGCCTGTCCCGGGACACCGCGGAGCCGCTCGCCGCCGTCTGCCTGCTGGCCGGGCTGCTCGCCATCCGGAGCCGCCGCCCGGTGCTGGCCGCCGTGCTGCTCGCCTACGGGGCGCTGACCAGGGAGACGGTCATGGTGGCCGTGGCGGCAATCGCCATCATGCGGGTGATCGGCATGCTCCGCCACCGGACCACAGGGGCGCGGCCCGGCCGCGAGGACCTGACCTGGCTGGTTCCCTCGGTGGCCTTCGCGGCCTGGCAGGTCGTGGTGAAGGCCGCGACCGGCAGCGTCCCGCTGCTCGCCGACGGCGGCCGGAACGCGGGGACACCGTTCATCGCCCCGCTCCAGGCGTTCCGGCACAACTTCGCCCACATCCACCTGCACCAGTTCGAGCAGTACGACCTGTGGTTCCTGGAGCTGGCCATCCTCGTCTGCTTCTCGGTCGCGGCGCTGCTCTGCCTGCGCGCCACCAATGCGCCGGTGCACGAACGGCTGGCTTTCGTCCTCTACCTGATCGAGATCTGCATCGTCACGCCGAGCACCTGGAACAGCCTGGACGCCGACATGCGGTCCTTTATCGAGGTGTACCTGCTGGCCGTGATCATCCTGCTGGGCACCCCCCGGCGGAAGCTCGGCGCCTGGCTGCTCCCCGAGCTAGCCGTGCTGACGATCCCCGCCCTGATCGTGATCACGCAGCGCAGGCTCACCGGCTCGTGACGGTCCGCCTGTTACCCGGACTCGTCCGTGGCCGGTTCCCGCCGCGCCTCGATGTAAATGGTGCCGCCCGACCGTGCCGCCACCTCGACCGCGGTTGCCGCCAGGGCGAACGGAAGAGCGACCACGGCAGCGGCGAGAGCGTACAGGCGGAAGGCCGGACTCTGGGCGGCCTGACGCGCCTCGCTGCGACGGATGGCTTCGTACACGTCGGGGTGCCCGGGAAGCATGCCGACGAAGCCGTGGGCCCATCCAAAGACGACCTGCCCGCCCCGCAAGTAGCTGACCCGCTCGACCCGCAAGCCCAGAGCCTCGATCTTGGACAGCAATGCCGGAGGGCTCAGATGGACAAGATGGCGAGGCAGATCAAGGGCAAGCCATCGATCGCCGAAGACACGGGCCTGGAGGCTGGTCGCATTGGGCACGGCGATGACAAGCGTCCCGCCCGGGGACAGCAGAGCCGCCGCATGGCTCAGCGCCCGGGCAGGCCGGCGGAGGTGCTCAAGCGAATGCCAGAAGATGACCGCCGACCAGTTCCCGTCCACGTCTTCGACCTCGGCGTTGCGGATATGCGGCCCGGACGCATGCGGCTCGAGACCGACCGCATCACGCCCGCGGCGCACGAAGGCATCGACGAGGGTCCCGTCGCCGGCTCCCACGTCGAGAACCGGGCCGGGCGGCAGGACCCGGTGCAGACGATCCGCAAGCGCTGAGCGCGTGCGGCGAAGAACCTTGTCCCCGAGACCGGAGAACCGGCCCGACTCCGGGCGGTACCAGTCAGCGTAGGCCGCGCTCAGCTGCTCATCGCTGGGCCAGGGCGACGTCGTCGCCACGCCGCAGCGGGCGCACCGCACCCGGCCGGTAAGGTATTCGTCGGTGCCGTCGAACCGGTGATCGCACCAGGCGCACTGGACGGCCGGAGGCGCCTGAGTGCGTGAATACGCCAAGGTGTTGCTTGTTCCTCGCAGCGAACCGCCTTTATCGCGCCTGCCTTCGGAGCGGATTGCCAGTGACTTTGCGTTCGGCAACAGATCGTCCTCCTAGCGTTCCCTCGCGGTCGCAGAGAAGCATAGCGGCGGTCTGGCTTCGCCGTGCTTCGATACCCGGCAGTCACGATAGTGTCCAGCGATGAAGAACCGCCACGTGAAGGAGTGACACATGGAGCCGATCAGCATCGGCGGTGCCTGGACGTTCACGCCCGCCCTTCACCGAGACGACAGGGGATGCTTCCTGGAATGGTTCCGGGGCGCCGAGCTATCCGAGTCGCTCGGGTACCAGCCGGAGATCGCGCAGGCCAACTGCTCCGTATCCCGCCGGGGTGTCGTCCGGGGTGTCCACTTCGCCAGCGTTCCCCCCGGGCAGGCCAAGTACGTCACGTGCGTCAGCGGCGCCGTCCTTGACGTGATCGTGGATGTCAGGGTCGGCTCGCCCAGTTACGGGCACTGGGAGGCCGTGCGCCTCGATGACACAAGCCGGCGCGCCGTGTTTCTCGCTGAAGGACTGGGGCATGCCTTCACCGCCATCAGCGATGAGGCGACGGTTATCTACCTGTGCTCGACCCCGTACTCGCCGGGACGTGAGCACGGCGTGCACCCCCTGGACCCGGACATCGGCATCGAGTGGCCCACGGATGCGGAACCCGTGCTGTCCGGAAAGGACGCCGCGGCCCCGACTCTCGAACAGGCGCG
>DAIOWL010000129.1:0-7745 GCA_036758545.1 Streptosporangiaceae bacterium
TTTCCTGTTACTGACAGGGGTTCTTGATGACGTGTGCGAAGTTGTGGTATCTGAGGTCGAATCCGTAGTTGGTCAGCTCCAGCGGTCCCCATGCGGCCTGCTCGCCGCCGAAGTTGCTGATCTGGCCGGGTATGTCATTGGTCAGCGCCCACGCGCAGTGCCGGCCCGCGAGGTTGTGCACCGGCAGCAGGTGGAACCAGGGGTAGAAGGCGCCCGGTGGCGGGTTGGTGCAGCCCTGCCCGGTGTGGTGGTCGCATTCGAGCCCGCCGCCGTTGTTGGCCTCCTCGATCCGTGGCAGGTCGGTCTCGAAACGGGCGGTCGGGTAGGTTCCGGTCGCGAAGCCGGCCCGGTTCAGGCTGTGCGGTGATGCGAGCAGGTTGGGTGTCGGGAAAGCGGCGCTGCCGTTCGGCCAGTCCGCGTGGTAGGGGAAGCCGTCGAAGTCCGCGTCGGAGCCCAGGCATCCGGGAATGACCGGGCCGGTGAAGCAGGGCGGGTCCTCGTTGGGAGTCGGGTCCGATGCGGCGTCCGGCGTTTCGAAGTGGCCGGTCTCGACGTCGTAGGCCACGTTGTCGGTGTGCGCTGCCCAGGTCGTCCACGCGGTCGGCTGGCCGTTGGCCAGTGGCGCCGCGGCCGTGTTGTACATCGCGCGGAAGGCGTAAGGCGCACCGTTGCAGGTGAGGTTGACCGGGTCGAACACGATGTGCCGGAATCCGTTGCGCACGCTCGCGGTCATGAACCCGCCTTGGTGCGTGGTCAGGTCACTCACCTTGGTGAAGTAGCCGACCGGCGTGTCGAGCATGGTCACCTTGACCTTGTCGCCTGGGTTCATCAGCAGGACGTCGGGCGTGGGGGTGAAGGTGGCGTTGGTCTGCTGGTCCGGGCCTGGCGGCCCGACCGGCCGTCCGCTGTGGGTCAGGTACGCGAAGTTGACCGGCTCGGGGCAGTTGTTGTTGGCGATCGCGTTCGGCGGGCTGCCCGGCCCGTGCAGGGCGCCGTACTGGGCTTGCAGGCTGTCGATGGTCAGCGCGGCGCACCAGTGGGTCTGGTCGCACGAGATGGCGGGGGCGTAGCCGGGCGGATAGAACTGCAGCTCGGTGAACGCCGCTCCGGCGTGGTCGGGCCGCGGCGGCACCTGGATGTTGCTGTTGCTGTCGGGTTTGCAGACCTTCGTGCCCTCGGGGTAGCTCTCGTTGTCGCACATGGTGAGGCCGAACCAGATGGCCGGGGTGAGCTGGAATTCGTGGACCGGCCCGGAGAACGTCCCGCTGGCCGGACCCGCCGGGTCCTTGGGCAGCACCATCTGGTAGCTCATGCTGTTGCCCGACCCCGGAGTATTCGAGTAGAAGCCGAGGTCTGGCTCATCGTGGCCGACGTAGTGGCTGTTGTCGAGGAAGCCGTACTCGGAGTTCGACGCGATCTCGGTGCACATCAGGTGCCGGAACGTCTTCTGCAGCGGGCTGAAACCGTTGCAGTCCAGGCCGCCCCGGGCGTTGACGTGCTCCTGAGCCGGGCCGCCCGCCGAGGTATGGGCGATGGCAGGTGAGGCACTGACCATGAGTGCCGGGAGTATCAAGGCGCCGAATAGCGCGGCTTTGCGCATGCGGTCCCTCCTATGCGTGTTGAGACTTCGTCCCGGTAGGCCGACTTGTCTTCACGATTGCTAGCCTGATCCTTCTTGTGCGGTAATGTCCAGTCCTTCTTTTCAACGTTGCACCCAGGAGACAAACCCGCCCATCAGGTCACTGCCGTCATGCCGCAATTGACCACGGCAAGTCGTCAGCTCGTTGAGCGGCAGGCAGGAGGATTCCAGGAATAGTTAACCGTGGCCGATACCTGAGGGAACGTTCGGACTCTGCCCAGCGTCAAATATGAAAGCTGCGATCCACGGTCTGTAAGAGGCGAGATCGATGCGACGACCGGTCTGGTTGCTAGTCCCTGTCATCCTCCTTGCGGCCATGGCCTGCGGGCACTCTGGTCCCGCTGCCAGCCAGGGAACTGAGACTACGTTTTACCTTGCCGATTCGGGCCGGGACGTCACCGTGAACGTAGGTGATCACTTCAGGCTGAACCTCGGCTCGTCGTCGGACCGGCACTGGGTCCTCACGGGTATCCCACGGGGGCTGTTTTCCGCTCCGGCAGAACATCCTCGGGGAGACTTCACGTTTACTGCCCTGGCCCCAGGGCGGGCGCAAGTCGTTGTGATCAACACCTTCGCTTGCCCGCCGGCGACCGTCCATGGCTGCTCCAAGCCGGAGCCGGGAAATACTCCCAGCGGCTCACCAGTGGCCTCACATGTGCCTAGTGAATTCACGTTGACCGTGCACGTGGTGTAAGACCTCGGCGGGTGCCGACCCGGCGCGCGAAGACGCTCCGTTCCGCTCGCTGCCGAGGCCTCCCGCCAACCGGGTGACCAGGCTGGTGCGCTGGCCACCGCGCTATGTCTCGCGCGGCGCTGCCGGCGCCTCGGTTCCCTCGAAGGCAGCGGCAAACAATGCGCCCTGGCCGAGTTCGACAGGCTCGATCCGGCGAGGATATCGAGTTGGTGGAAACCGGTGTCGAAGGCATGGGAATCGCCGACCTGAATACACCGATGGGCACGTGCTGCTCTAACAAGGGCATCTATGGGGACGCAAGGAAGTCGCCATCCCCGTTTAGGCCTCGAATAGGGTGCGGCACGCTCATCCGGTGAGATGGGCGGCCAGGAGGCACACGTCGTCGGCTCGGTGCGCGGCGCCAAGGAGGGCAGCCTCCACAGTGGCGCACATGTGCTCGGCCGAAAACGGCGCGGAGAGTCGTAGCGCCTCGGCTAGGAGAAGGAAGCCCTTGGTGATGTCGCGATGCCGGTCCTCGATGAGCCCGTCGGTGTAGCAGAGCAGCCCGTTGCCTGGGGAAAGCCGCCGGAGGCCGGTAGTGAATGTGGTATCGGTGCAGGCACCGAGCATGGTCCCGGTCGTGTCGTCGAGGTATTCGGCCTGGCCGGTACCTGTGATGACGATCGGCGGCGGGTGCCCGGCGTTCGCGTAGGTGAGATCGCCGGTGCCCAGGTCGAGAACGGCATAGACCACACTGGCGAGCGTCTCGGGCAGCAGCCTGGCCAGCGCGGTATTGGTCCGTCGCAGCACACGGCCCGGGTTTGGGTTGTCGATCGCGTACGCACGCAGCATGCTTCGCACTTGCCCCATGACCGACGCCGAGCCGATGCTGTGGCCTGCTACGTCGCCGGTTACCAACGCGATCCGGCCGCCCTCAAGGGGGAACGCGTCGTACCAGTCACCGCCGACGTCGGCCCCTTGGGTGGCGGGCAGGTAGCGCACCGCCAGGTCCAGTCCCGGGATCTGGGGCAAGGTGTCGGGCAGGATGGAGCGCTGCAGCGTTTCTGCGATGGCGTGCTCGCGGGCGAAGGTGTCGGCGTTGGCCAGGCCAGTGGTCAGGCGGCGGGCGATTTCTTCCACCACCTCGGTGTCTGCGCCGGCAAAGCGCGGACGGCCGCCACCGCGGCCCATGACCATGACGCCCAGTGTCCGCTGACCAGCCAGCAACGGTGCCGCCAGTGCGCTGTGCGGGTGCACGCTGGCCACGATCTTGGTCATGTCCGGGGCGACGGCTGCCCATGAGGGCAGTTCGGCGGCGACGTCGCGAACAAGCTGGGTGGTGCCCGTGGTGTAGGCGCGCTGGGATATCAGCGGGCCGGCCGTGGGAACCGGATGCTCCCGCAGGGCCGCGAGCTTCCTGGCCAGGGCGGGGTCGGCGTGGGTGAGCGCGCTGGCGCACAGCTTCCCGTCCGCCGTGGGCAGCAACACCACGCAATAGTCGGCCAGGCTGGGCACTACCAGCTGGGTAACCTGATCGAGCAGTTCATCCCGGTCACGGGTGGCGGCGACCAGGGCCCCGGCGCGCATCAAGAACGTGAGGCGCTCCCCGGCGCTGCTGGCCTCGGCGAGGGCAGCACGCTCGCGGGCCAGTAGTTCGGCGCGTTCCCGCTCGGCGTGCTGCCGTGCGGTCAGGTCGACGACGAAGGTCACCCAGCGCAGCGGGTTCCAGTCGATCACCGCCCCCCCGACCAGAACCGGTACCCGGTGCCCGTCCCGGTGCACGTATTCCTTGTCATAGGGCCGGAAGGCGCCGGTGCGCCGCATCTGCTCCAGCGCTTGGCGGTCGCGGGCGGCCCACTGCGGTGCAGTGATCGACTGGTAGGAGACGCGCCCGGCCGCCAGGTCGTCGTGGCTGTAGCCGATGATGTCCAGGAACGCGTCGTTGGCCTCGTAAGCACCCTGCTCGGTGGAGGTCACCACGCCGAGCACGTTCGCCTCCCGGAGCCGGCCCAGCAGGCCAGTGCTCTCCCGCAGCGCCGCCTCCACCTTCCGCTGTTCGGTCAGGTCGGTGTACATCACGTAGGCCCGCTGCGGCCGGCCCTGGTCGTCCCGCGCGTCGGGGACCGCGGTGGCCAGCAGCCAGCGGAGCTCACCCGTCTGGCCGTGCGGCACCCCCATCATCACGTCGGAGACCATCTGACCGGTGCTCAGGGCCCTGGCCATCGGACGCTCCTCCGGCCGGAACCGGGTCCCGTCCTCTCGCACCGCTCGCCGGACCGTGGCCAGGGGCCAGCTGGTCATTTCAGATTCCGACAGGCCGAGGATCCGTCTCGCCGCCGGGTTCGCACCCAGAACGGACCCGTCGGCGGCGTAGTGGACGACACCCTGCGGCATGGTCTCGAACAACACCCGATGCCGCTCCTCCGCCGCGCCCAGCCGGTCGGCCACTTCCCCCAGCTCACGCCGATCCCGGACATGGGCGGTCACATCGGCGGCGTAGAGCAAGATCCCCGCGTCACCGTCTCCGGTAGCGCGAACCGGCTGATAGACGTAGTCGACGAACCGCTGTTCGGCATGCCCGCGGCGGTGGATCAGCACCCCCGCCTTCCTGCCACGGACGGGTTTCCCGGTTTCCATGATCCGGGCGAGTATCTCCACCGCGCCCTGCTCGGCTAGTTCCGGCAGGGCCTCGCTCAATGGCCTGCCGAGCAGTTCCCGGTCGCCGACCAGCTGGAAGCAGGCATCGTTGGCGAACCGGATAACCAGGTCCGGCCCGGACAGGTAGGCCACGGCGGCGGGCATGCTCGCGACGAGCTCCTGCATCACAGTGAGCCCGAAGGGCGGCGTGTCACGACGCGGGACCGAAACCGAGATCTCTGCACCCCCCCGGGAGCCCTGTTCACTCCGTAGCCCGTCAGCTTCCTAGCCGAGCTGCGAAATGTGGACATTACCACACATATAACGCCGACGGTCCTACATTTGCAGAATCAGGGCGCTGCCGTCCTGGTCGGCTGGGCGGCCCAGCTCGGCGGAGTAACCGGCAGGCTCGACCACGCCAATGAGGTCTTGCGCGAAGACCCGAGCCGGGGCGGAGACGTAGGCCCCACGGGTCAGACAGGGCCCGCAGTGTTCGGATGGAAGCGCTTGGTGGCGATCTACCTGCGGATTTTCCGGCCGCCGCAGGTCATGGACAGCCTATTTACCCAGGACTAGCGTTGTCGGGGGGTTGTCCGGAAAAGAGCAGCCGGACCGCCCAGAGGGCCGGCCCGGGCAGCCGGAAATGGGGAGCCATGCGAAAGGTCCCTCTGGCAGGTGCAGCTGTAGCTCTGGTGCTCGGCCTGGGCGGCGTGGCGGCGTTTTCCGCCGTGTCGCAGGCGGCGGGTCCCGGCGCCGCGCCATCGAAGACGCTCGTCTTCGACGTGGTGTTCAGCCCGTTCTCACCGGTTGCCGCGAACAACGTACGTCCGCCGAACTCTCCTTTTGCGCTGGGCGACGAGCTCACCTTTCACGACCAACTGTTCTCCCGGGGCCACCACGCCGGCGACGAGGTCGGCTCCTGCGTGATCGTCTCAATCCCGCCGGACCCGACGCTGGCCAACTGCGGCCTCGTGGCCCGGCTGCCAGGGGGTAACATCACCGCCCAGTTCCCCGCCACCGCCGGCCCGGCCCCGAAAGACCTGGCGCTGACCGGCGGCACCGGCAGCTACCGCAGCATCGGCGGTGACGGGACGCTGGTCGAGTTCGGCAACGGCAAGGGGAGGCTGACGCTCCACGTGCTGAGCCTGGTTCCCCGCGGCGGGGGAGCCTGATGCGGCAGCCTCGGCGGTTCCTGCAGCACCAGGCAGACCGGCTCATCCCCGCGGCCAGGATGCGATCCTGCGCATATTCAAGGGCCGCGAGCTGGTCGAGCCCGGATTGGTGAGCGGTACGGCATCGGGTTGTACCTGAATGAGCCATCCAGCAGCAAGCCGAGGCGCCGGTCAGGGAGTTCCCGGAGCGATGCCGGCCGCACGCCTACAGCTGTGTCCGCGCCTCCTCGACCTGGCGCGTGATGCGATGAGCGCCGCTGGCCTCGGCGATCGCGGCCGCCTCCTTGAGCAGCGCCTGCGCCTCGTCATGGTCGCCGTCCCCGGCGGCAATGTAGGCCAGCCCCACCAGGTTCGCAGCTACGCCAGGCAGGAGCCCGATCTCCCGGCGCAGCCGCACCGATTCCTCCAGCCGCTGACGTGCCGCGTCCAGCCGGCCGGCGCGGTGCTCGGCGATGCCCAGGTGCCGGAGCGCCTCGGACATGGTCCGCTTGTCACCGGCCTGCGACCCCAGCTCGTACGACTGCTCGAGAATAGGAACCGCGGTGTCGTCGTCCTGCCGAACGACCTGATGGAAGCAGCCGACCCAGAACAGCGACTCACCCTCGCCGCGCACATCGCCGAGCTCGCGATACAGCTTCGCCGCCCGCTCGAACAACGCCAGTTCGCGCGGGTCCTCGGTCAGCCGCTCCTGTTCCTCGTCGAGCTGCGCAAGAAACCGGGTGTGAATGACCCGGCCACGGGCCAGGGCAAGATCAGCCTCGACCGCGTCCAGTTCCCGGTCGGCGGTCGCCAGTGCGCTGGCATCGCCACAGTAAACGGCGCGTTCGTAGAGCATCCTGGCGCGCTCGATCCGGTCTTCCCCGCTCATCGCCGTCACCGCCTGCCCACTGGCGAGTCTAATCCCAGGAATCTCCAGAGGTACCATTCGCCTGATGCTCGATTTCGACGCGTACATCCGCCGGATCGGCCTGGACCCGGCGGACAAGCCGACCTGGCAGGCGATCCACCGGGCGCACGCGACAAAGATCCCGTTCGAGAACCTCGACTCCCACCGCGGCATCCCGATCTCGCTGGAGCAGGCCGACCTCGAGCGGAAGCTCGTGACCAGCCGGCGGGGCGGGTATTGCTTCGAGCACAACCTGCTCTTGGCGTCGGCGCTCGAGCACATGGGCCTCGGGGTCGAGCCAATGCTGGCGCGCGTCCGCGCGGACGGTGCTTCCCGTCAGACGCGGCCGGCCAGCCATCTGGTCCTGCGGGTAACGGACCGGGACGGACGCCCCTGGCATGCCGACGTCGGGTTCGGGCTCGGCACGCTGCTCGACCCGGTCCCGTTCGGCCCGGCGGGCGTCCACGAGCAGTCGGGCTGGAGCTTCGAGCTGGTGGAGGACGGTGACGACCTGGTCCTCCGGACGCTGGGCCCGGACGGATGGGCTGACGTCTACTCCTTCCCGCCTCACCCCGCCTTCCGGATCGACATCGAGGTGAGCAACTGGTGGGTCTGCACCCATCCGTCGTCGCCGTTCGTGTCCCGGCTGATCGTGGCGGTCAGTCATGACGACGGGAGGCGGGAGGCCCTCCACGACTTCTCCGGCTCGCTGCTCGCCCTGGCCAGCTCTCCCGACGG
>DAIOWL010000129.1:7755-11377 GCA_036758545.1 Streptosporangiaceae bacterium
CGCGAGGCGATCCCGTCGCTACTGGCCAGGCGGTTCGGCCTGCCCGGGTTCGGGCTCGGGCCGGACGGCAGGATCGTCGGCGGGGACGGCAGGACTACCGGGTGATGGCTTCGCGGACGGCGGGGACGATCTCGGTGGCCCAGCGGGCCAGGGCCTGGTCGGCGGGGGTGTCGTCGGGGCTGCGGTAGATGAAGCCGGCCGCGTCATGGTCTAGGACGGCAGTGGTGAGCTCGTCGACCCACTGCTGGACGGAGCCGCCGATCCAGCGGCCGTCCTCCCCGCGGGTAGCGGCGAGCGGTTCGGGGGTGATGCGGCCGCCGAAGTTGTAGACGCTGACGATCTCGGCCGGGTCCCGGCCCGCGGCGGACGCGGCGGCGTCGACGCGGGGGCGGGACTCGCGGTAGAGCTCGCTCAGCCAGTCCGAACCTCCCGGCGGGATCCAGCCGTCGGCCAGCTGGCCGGTGACGGCCAGGGACTTCGGGCCGACCGAGCCGGTGAAGACCCGTGAGGCCGGCGCGGCGGCCGGGTCGAGGCCATCCACGTGATAGAACTCGCCGTCGAAGGTGACCGGGTCTCCCCCGCCGGACAGCGCGCGGATCAGCGTGATCGCCTCGGCCATGGCGCGCACCGCGGCCCCGCCGTCGAGCCGGGCGATGCCGAGCTTCACGATCATGTCCCAGATCGCGCCGGCCCCGATGCCCAGGATGACCCGGCCGCCGGACAGCGCGGACAGCGAGGTGAGCGTGCGCGCCAGCACGGGCGCGGGACGGCTGGGCAGGTTGGTGACGGCGACCATGCCGGTGATTCGTTCGGTCTGGCCGAGCAGGAACCCGGTCAGCGCGTACGCGTCCAGCTTGTCGCCGAAGTACGGGTGATCGGCCACCGTGAATAGGTCCAGGCCGTCCCGGTCGGCCTGGGTAGCGAGCCGGACGCGCCCGGCCGCGTCGGCGGCATCCGCGCCGTTCCACTGACCAAGAGAAGCACCGAACAGGACATCGTGATCGGGCACCAGCAATCCTTCCGGCGCAGTTCACTGGACAATCCGCCTTCACCGGACATCATGCCGCAGTCGGTTGTCCCGGATCCGGCGGGCCAGTGAAACTTCGACGAGGCGCACGTGCGCGCGCTCGTGGAACGGATCGTCGATCGCACCAGCGATATGGCCGCCAGCGTGGTGAACCACGCACTGGCCGAGGAGGGTGAGCTGGTCCGCGGGCGGCTTGACCAGATCGCCGCACCGACCCTGTGATTCACGGCACGTCTGATCCTTTGTTTCCTACGGCCATGCCGAGGCGCTAGCCCGCGAGATTCCCCATGCCGAGCTGCTGCCGCTGGAGGGCGTCTGCCATCAGATGCCACCGCGTGCGTGGTGGAGCTCAGTCATCCCGGCCATGCTGCGACACACCTCCGGGGCTGGGAGGCCCACGGAGACCGGCTGGCGTCGCGGTCGAACGCCGCTGGCGATCCGACGGGGTGGTTCGACCGCCTGAGCCGTGGCAGTTTCCCTATGGCGCTGGGCCGCCGTTCATGCGAACGTCAGAGTTAGTTCGTTATTGGCCGTTTGCGTGGAAGGGCCTGATGGAGCGCATGCCGAAATTGTCCAGGCTTGTGGTCGTGACCGTGGCTGGGGCGCTGACCGGGGCGTTGCTGATCCCGGTGCTGGCCCGGCCGGCCGACGCCGACGCGTCGGTGCGCCAGGCCGCGGCACCGGCGGCCATCTGCCGCTCCTCGTCGCATCCCGCCCTGGCCGCCAGGATCAGCAGCGACATCCAAGCGGCGCGGCGCGGCCGGGTCTCCTCGGTCGCGGTGGCGGTTGACGCCCCGGCCGTCGGTCTGATGTGCTCGCTCAACGGTTCCCGGCACTTCGACTCGGCCAGCGTGGTGAAAGTGACCATTCTCGGCGCGCTCCTGCGTAAGGCCCTAGACCAGCACCGGTTCCTAACCGGCACCGAGGCGGCCCGGCTCCGGGCGATGATCACCAGGTCGGACAACGCCGCCGCATCCGCGCTGTGGGCCGAACTCGGGCACGGCGCCCTCCAGCACTTCCTCAACCTGGCAGGGATGAGGCACACCGTCCTCGGCCCGGGAGGCGTGTGGGGCCTGACCCAGATCACCGCGCCGGACGAGATCCTCCTGCTGCGGCTGCTGCTGAAGCCCAACGCGGTGCTGTCCCCGAACTCCCGCAGCTACGCGCGGCAGCTTATGGCCCAGGTCATCCCCTCCCAGCGCTGGGGCGTACCGGCCGGCGCGCCGACCAGCCTGACCGCGCACGTCAAGAACGGCTGGCTGCCCCGGGCCACGCACGGCTGGCGCATTCACAGCATCGGCTGCTTCACCGGCCACGGCGGCGGCTACAGCATCGTCGTGCTGAGCCAGGACAACCCGAGCATGCCCTACGGGATCACCACCGTCCAGGCGATCGCCCGGGTGATCAACCGCGACCTCAACCCGGCTGCGACGGCACGCGTCCTGGCATCCCGGCCGTTCCCGTCGTGGGGCACGCCCGACGAGCGAATTCCGGCCCGGCTGGGCGGCTAGCGAGCGGACAGCCGAACCGGGGCGCTGAGGTAGGCCGTTCGGTAGTCAAAGAACGGCTGCGGTGACGCCGTCGACCTTATTCAGTTTGGCCTGGACCCGGGCGCGAGGCGGCGCTGGACCGAGCATGTATCAGCGGGCCGACCTGAGTGCTCCGTCCAGGTGAACGCCCCTTCGGTAGCGTGGGGATGTCGTTTAGGAGCCGGACATGACTCTTGCGGCCCGCATATTCATCGCACGCGTTCAGGCAACCGGCCGGAAGGCGGCCCGCAAGCGGCGCTCTGACCTAGAGCGCGAGCTGGCGGACTACGCAACTCCGGCCGAACGGGGTGATCTTGAAGCGACCCTTGACCGATACCCGTATGGCACCACGCACGAGCATCGGCCGTCCAGGTCCGCATGAAGTCGGTGCCGCCGCCGGAGAAGATCCAGCAGGAGAAGCCGCTACGGTCCAGAAGGCCGAGCAGTTCCACCATCGGCTGGTACACCGTCGCCGGGTAGGGTCGCCCGAAACGCGGGTGCCGGGCGGACGCCAGCCAGCTCTTGCATACAGCAGCAAACTCGTCGGTGGTGATGCCGGCGTGGGTCAGGGCCACCAGCTGGAGCAGGGCTTCCATCCCGCCCGCGTGCAGCTCTTCCAGGCTGGTGGGATGGCCCAGCTCGGCGGCGCGGTCCAGCGCGAAGACGAGCTGCGCGTACACGGGCTGCTCGGTCCACAGCGTGCCGTCATTGTCGAATACCGCGATGCGGTCCCGCTCGGGGATGAAGTCCGGCGAATCGGGGTCGGTCACGGCGGCCACGAACTCTACGATCGACTGCTTGGCGGTAGTCTCACGCCAGCTCGGCAGCTCATCGGCGCTCATTGCGCACCCCCGTGTCTGATGTTGGTCTTGCCCGATCGGCTCATCAGGTGCAGCGTAGGCGGGTTGTCCTGCGGGCAGCTCATCCCGGCTGGGTGATCTGCGATCTGCCCGTCAGCCGGCCGCGGTCCCGCCACCAGCCGTACCCGGGTTACCCGTAGCCGCTGGGGCCGGGCGGGCTTACGGTTAGCCAGAGGATGCCCGCGATGGTCGTGGGGGGAAGGCAG
>DAIOWL010000130.1:0-7165 GCA_036758545.1 Streptosporangiaceae bacterium
TGCCGTCCAGGGCGACCAGCATGACCAGCAGCAGCGAGTACCACTGGTAGTGCGGCGTGGCCACCGCGAGGGCGGCCGCGGTCATCACGACCGCGCCCGCCCAGGGCCGGTCGGGCGGGGAGAACTGGAGCACGGCGAAGGCGACCGCGGCCAGGATGAGCAGCGCCACCACCGTGGCCAGCGGCCCGATGATGAACAGGCCGATGATCCCGTACCTGGTCCCGCTGGTGTAGTTCTCCTGCTGCAGGTAGCCGGGCAGGAAGCCGACCACCTTCGTGCCGACCCGGATCACGTGCGGGACGTACACCGCGATGAACGCGCCGCTGGCGGCGACCGCGACGGTGAACCAGCGGCGGCGCAAGAGCGCGGGCACGGCCAGCACCGGGGTCAGCTTGGTCGCGATGGCCAGGCCAAGCAGGATCCCGCCGGCTACGGTCCTGCGGGTGGTCCGCGCCGTGGCCAGCGCGAGGATCGCGGCCGCGGTGATCGCCACCGCGACCACGTCCACGTGCGCGCTGTTGCCCGCCTCCAGGATCACCGTCGGGCACCACGACCACAACGCGGCCATCCGCACGTCGCGCCCCAGCCGGCCCAGCCCGACCAGCAGCAGCACCGTGACGAGCACGGCGACCGCGGCCGTGGTGGCCTGGATGGGCAGGCTGGAGTCGTCGGCCGGATGCAGGTAGTAGACGCCGAGGAAGTACGCCTCGGCCACCGGCGGGTAGATGGTCGGCACGGTCGGCCGGTTGATCCTGGTGCAGCCCGCGGTGAGTTCGGCCGCGGGGTGGCTGGCGACGTAGCCGGGGGAGACGCAGTACTGCGCGCCGGGGTAGAAGAGGAACTCGTTCCGCAGCCCGGTGAGCTGGGTCGCGGTGGGCACGTACTGGTACGGGTCGATGCCCGCGGCCTGCACCCGGCCGTCCCACATATAGCGGTAGAGATCGTTGCTGTAGGCGCGCGGTACGGCCACCGCGACCGCCTGGAGGCCGATCCCGCCGAGCAGGATGAGCACCACCGCCGTCCGCCGCGGCACCTTCCGCAGCAGCCAGGCGGCGACCAGGAAGGCCAGCCAGGCACCGGTGATGAGCGGTAGCGGGCGGAGCTGCGCCGGGTCGAGGCTGGGCCGCACGACGAGCAGCAACAGCATCGCCGCCACGATGAGGGCCACGCCGATCCCTGCGACCCGCAGTTTTCCGTTCATAACAGCGTCACGGGCGTCCGTTCGGCACCTACCCGCGAGCCCCCGACGGACGCGAACCACCGTCCGTCGACCGTCCAGATCTCGACCTCGTCGAGACCGGCGTCGTTGGCCACGTCGGTGATGTGATCGGCGCCGACGTAGGCCCACGGGAACCAGGCGCTGGCCGAACCCCCGTGGCACAGCCGGACGTGCTCGCGCCGCAGCGGCGAGCCGGGCGGCTCGAGCTCGACGATGGCGCGGCCCTGCGGCGCCAGCAGTTCGGCGACCCGGCGGAGCAGGGCGGCCGGGTCGCCGCCGATCCCGATGTTCCCGTCCGCGAGCAGCACCGCGGTCCACCGGCCGGTGCCCGGCACCCGGTCGAACACGTTGCGCAGCATGACCAGCGCGCCCGAGGACCTGGCCAGGTCGACCGCGTACGGGGTGATGTCGATGCCGAGGGCCGGGATGCCACGTTCGGCCAGCGCGACGGTCAGCCGGCCCGGTCCGGAGCCGATGTCGAGGGTCGGGCCCTCGCACCGGTCCAGGATCGACTTGTCGCCCGGGCTCTCGTGCAGCCAGCCCTCGACAGGGAGCGGCCTGCGGCTTCCGTCGGCGTGCTCGATCTCCGGCCGCGCCCAGCCGGCCAGCGCGTGCTCGTAGAGTTCCCCGATCACGCCGATCTCCTCCCTGAAGGCATCCCCCAGTGTTAGCCCAGGCGCGCGGCTGGTTCGGCGCCGAACCAGCCGGCCTCACACAATCGTCACTGTGCTTACGGACCGGTGACGCTTTTGACCGGTTTGCTGGTGTGACCGGCTGTTTACGACTTACCGTGGAGGCGTAATCACTGACTAATTACGAGGAACGGGAATCCTTTGGTAAGCAACCCCGATCCGCCGGGGCGGATTGTCGTTGTCGACGACGATCCCACCGTGGCGGACGTCGTCGGGCGCTACCTCGTGCGGGACGGGCACACGGTCGAGTGCGTGCACGACGGCTACGAGGCGCTGCGCCGGGTGGCCGAGGAGCCGCCCGACCTGGTCGTCCTCGACCTCATGCTGCCCGGCATGGACGGCCTCGAGGTGTGCCGCAGGCTGCGCGCCAAGTGGCCGATCCCGGTGGTCATGCTGACCGCCCTCGGCGACGAGACCGACCGCCTGGTCGGCTTCGAGACCGGCGCGGACGACTACGTCACCAAGCCCTTCAGCCCGCGTGAGCTGGCGCTGCGGGTTCGTTCGGTCCTGCGCAGGTCGCGCGGAGCCGGCCTGCCCGACAAGCTCGACCGCGGCGCCATGACCGACGGCAACCTGGTCGTCGACCTTTCCGCGCACGAGGTCAGGACCGACGGCAAGCTGATCCAGCTCACCTCGCGCGAGTACGACCTGCTGGTTTTCCTGATGCGGAACCCGCGTAAGGCGTTCACCCGGGATCAGTTGCTGACCGAGGTGTGGAGCTGGACGTTCGGCGACACCTCGACCGTCACCGTGCACGTCCGGCGGCTGCGCGAGAAGCTCGAGCCCGACCCGACCATGCCCCGGCGCATCGTGACCGTCTGGGGCGTCGGCTACCGGTACGAACCGGAGGCAGCGTGAGACCGCTAGCTGACGGATTGTTCGCCCTGCCGGCCGGCATCGAATGGGCCGACCTGATCTGGATCGCCGAGCGCGTCGCGATCATCGCGGCCGTCTTCGCCATCATCGGCATCCTGCTGCTGCGCAGGCTGGCGAGCCGCTCGATCGGCTTCATGGTGGCCATCACGGTCCTGGTGTGCTCGCTCACCTCGATGGCCGGGATCGGCGTCATCGCCATCCGGATGGTAGGCACCCCGTCCGAACGCAACGACATGCTCGATCTGATGGCCGTGGCCGGCCTGGGCGGGCTCGCCGTGGCGGTGTTCGTCGGGCGGCGGCTCACCAAGGCCAGCCGGGCGCTGTCCTCGTCGGTGCAGGGCGTCGGCGATACGGGCGTCTACGTGGCGCCCAAGCTGACCCTGCCGGCCGAACTCAGTGACCTGTCCGCCGAGCTCACCGCCACGCACGAGCGCCTGGCCCAGGCCCGGTCCAGGGAGCGGGCGCTCGAGGCCAGCCGGCGCGAGCTCGTCGCCTGGGTCAGCCACGACCTGCGCACTCCGCTGGCCGGCCTGCGGGCCATGGCCGAGGCGCTGGAGGACCAGGTGGTCGTCGACCCGCGCGAGGTGAACCAGTACCACTCGCAGATCCGCCGCGAGGTGGACCGGCTCACCGTGATGATCGACGACCTGTTCGAGCTGTCCCGCATCCACGCGGGCGCGCTGCGGCTGGCCAAGCGGATGGTCGGCCTGGAGGACCTGGTCGCCGAGGTCGTGGCGAGCACCGATCCGGTGGCACGAGCCAAGGGCGTTCGGCTGACCGGGGCCGCGGTGCGCGGCATGCCGGTCTACGTCGACGCGGCCGAGATGGGCCGGGCCCTGCGCAACCTGGTCACCAACGCGATCCGGCACACCCCGCCCGACGGCGACGTGGAAGTGCTGGCCGAGGTGCAGAGCGGGATGGCCTGCGTGAGCGTGGCCGATGCCTGCGGTGGCATCCCTCCCGAGGACCTGCCCCGGGTGTTCGACGTGGCGTTCCGCGGCGAGTCGGCCCGCACCCCGGGGCCGCAGTCAGGCGGCGGGCTGGGCCTGTCCATCGCGCGCGGCATCGTCGAGGCGCACTCCGGCCAGATCGCCGTGCGCAACGCCGGTCGCGGCTGCCAGTTCCTGATCAGGCTGCCGCTGGCCCGCGGGGGCGTCCCCGCCCTCAACCGCACCGTCCCCCGCCGCCGCGTCGGCACCCACACCGGCCCCATCCCGGGCATCCACACCGGCCCCATGACAGCCGCCCACACCGGCCCCATGGCCGCCACCCCCGGCGCCCCCATGGCAACCGCCCCTGGCGGCCCCGCCCACGCCGGTCCTGCTCACGCGGGCCCCGCTCCGGCAGGCCCGGCTTCCGCAGGCTCCGCTCACACCGGCCCTATCCCCACCCGCTGACCTCACCTTTCACAGCCCTGTCGGAGGGGCCCGCCCAGCCAGTGGGGGTCGTGGCACCTTACCCCCGCCTATCGGGGGTGGGGTGCCACACACCCCGTATCCCCGCCACCGCACCGCCCGCCCGCGCCCCGCGCCCCAAAACATCCACGAAGAAGACGCTAGACCTGGGCCAGGGCGGGCTCCCGCAACGGGGCGCGAGCGAACTCGGCCATGCCGGCCGCGAACTCTGTCTGGGCCCGGAAGCCGAGGTCCCGCGCGGCGCCCTCCGGCGAGGCCACAATGTGCCTGACGTCGCCGAGCCGGTACTCCCCGGTCACCACGGGCTCGATACCACCAGAGCTGCCGGAGCCCTCGGAGCCGTCAGAGCCGCCGAACGCGCTAGCCAGCGCCGAAGCCATCTCGCCCACGGTGTGCGGCTCCCCGCTGGCCACGTTGCAGCAGCGCAACGACCCTTCAGCCAAGCCGCGACCGTCAGCCAAGCCGCGACCTTCAGCCAAGCCGCGACCGTCAGCCAAGCCGCCACCGCCGGCCAGGCCACCAACCGCCGACAGGGCCAGCAGGTTGGCCCGGGCCACGTCGCGGACGTGGATGAAGTCGCGGCGCTGGCCGCCGTCCTCGAACACCCGCGGCGGCACGCCGTTCTCCAGGCAGGAGCGGAAGATCGCGGCCACGCCCGAGTAGGGGGTGTCGCGCGGCATCCGCGGGCCGTACACGTTGTGGTAGCGCAGGCCGACCGCGACGCCCCCGGTCAGCCGCGCCCAGCTGGCCGCCAGGTGCTCCTGCGCCACCTTGCTCGCCGCGTAGGCGTTGCGCGGATCCAGCGGCGCGTCCTCGCCGACCGTCGTCGTCACCAGCGGCGATCCGCACACGGGGCAGCGCGGCTCGAAAAGCCCCGCGGCCAGGTCGCCCGGGTCCCGGGGCAGGGGCCGCACCCGGCCGTGCCCAGCGCAGTCGTAGGCGCCCTCGCCGTATACGACCATCGAGGAGGCGAAGACCAGCCGCCCGATGCCGTGCCGGCCCATGGCCTCGAGCAGCACCGCGGTGCCGGTGACGTTGACGTCCGAGTACATGGGCAGGTCGGACAGGTCCACGCCGAGCCCGACCATGGCGGCCTGGTGGCACACCGCGTCCACCCCGGTCAGCGCCTCGTCCACCGCCGCCGGGTCCCGCACGTCACCCTCGACCAGATCACAGGCCACATCCGAAGGTCGGCCGTTGTGCACCGCTGGGGTCAGCGAATCCAGACCGCGAACCTCGTGGCCCGCCTCCTGCACCATCGAAGCGATGTGGGACCCGATGAAGCCGGCCGCACCGGTCACTAGTACGCGCATGACTGAAAGCCAACCACCGCGCCGGACCGGGACCGCCGCCCGCACCACACCGTCATACCTTCGTAAGGCCCGATCAGCCCTTTTTCGCGCTCATCGGGAAAGCCCCGGAAGTACTGTCTGTCGCCATGGAAATCGATGTCGTCCTGCCGTGCCTCAACGAGGCAGGCGCTCTGCCCTGGGTGCTGTCCCGGATGCCGAACGGATTCCGGCCCATCGTCGCGGACAACGGTTCCACCGACGATTCGGCCGCCATCGCCGCGGCGCACGGGGCGCGCGTGGTGCACGTACCGCAGCGCGGCTTCGGGGCCGCGTGCCACGCCGGGCTGCTGGCGGCGAGCAGCGACATCGTCTGCGTCATGGATGCCGACGCCTCCTTCGACCCCGGTGACCTGCCCCTGGTGGCGGACCCGGTAGCCGCGAAAGCGGCCGACCTGATGCTGGGCCGGCGAACCCCGCAGGGCCAGCGCACCCAGGGAACCTGGCCCCTGCACGCCCGGATCGGCAACCGGGTTCTGGCCGCCGAACTGCGCCGCCGCGTCGGCGTCCCGGTGCGGGACCTCGGCCCGATGCGCGCCGCCCGGCGCGAGGATCTGCTCGCCCTGAACCTCACCGACCGGCGGTTCGGCTATCCGCTGGAGATGGTGGTGCGCGCCGCCGAGGCCGGCTGGCGGATCGCCGAGACGGCCGTGCCGTACTACCCGCGGGAAGGCAAGTCGAAGGTCACCGGCACCGTCCGCGGCACCGTACGGACCATCACCGACATGCGCCGGGTGCTCGCCTCGATCACGCCGGCGCCGGCCAACGCCGAGGCCCCGGCGCCCGCACTCACCGCGCAGGTCACGTCGTGACCGCCGACGTCTACACCGGCAAGCACCGCCGCGAAGGCGCCCTGGGCACCCCAGGCGCCCTGAAACCCGCAGGCATACCGGCCCAGGGCAAGCCCGTCTGGAGCACGGCGGGCCGCCTGCTGGCCGCCCAGATCGTGGTGATCGCCAAGGAGCCCTACCCGGGCCGGGTGAAGACCAGGCTCACCCCGCCGTTCACGCCGGTCCAGGCGGCCGAACTCGCCGCGGCCTCCCTGTCCGACACCCTGGCCGCGGTCGCGGAGACCACGGTCGCGCGCCGCGTGATCGCCCTGGAGGGGACGCCGGGCCGCTGGCTGCCGCCGGGGTTCGACGTGATCGGGCAGCGTGGCGCGGGCCTGGACGAGCGGATCGCCTGGGCGCTCGCCGACGCCCGGGTCACGCTGCCGCTGCCCGTGGTGCTGATCGGCATGGACACGCCGCAGGTGACACCGGGACTGCTGGCCGCGGCGGCCGAACCCCTCGTGTCCAGGAGCGCCGACGCCACCTTCGGCATGGCCGAGGACGGCGGCTTCTGGCTGCTCGGCCTGCGGGAGGTCGATCCCGACCTCATCCTCGGCGTCCCGATGTCCCAGCCGGACACCGGGCCGAAGCAGCTGGCCCGGCTCGAGCAGGCCGGACTGCGCGTCACGATGCTGCCCCAGCTCACCGACGTGGACACGGTCCGCGAGGCCGAACACGTCGCCGCCGTGACGCCGGGATCGCGCTTCGCGGCCTGCATGGCCCGGATGCGCGAACCCGCCGATCAGGCCATCGCCGCCGCCCAGTGACGGGCCCAGTGACGGGC
>DAIOWL010000130.1:7265-11316 GCA_036758545.1 Streptosporangiaceae bacterium
GCCCAGTGACGGGCCCAGTGACGGGCACGGTGATCGGCCCGGTGATCGGCGCAGTGGCGCCATTTTGGCCGGTCGGGAATACGCCGGTAGCCGTGAGTGGTTAAATGGGTTCCGGTTGTACGAAGTTCGTGTACGTGTCACAGCGCCAGCGAAGTTCTGACCGCGGGCGTTCTGCATCCGCAAACGCCTGGCCCTTCGTGGGCAGTGGTCGCGGCAACCCGGGACGCACGACCGTGTGTTCCCGAAATCGTCATAGTAGGAGAAGTACATGCCTCAGGGCACCGTGAAGTGGTTCAACTCGGACAAGGGCTACGGCTTCATCGCCCCGGACGACGGCTCGGCCGACGTCTTCGTCCACCACTCCACCATCAAGATGGACGGGTTCCGCGCCCTCCAGGAGAACCAGCGCGTCGAGTACACCGCTGGCCGCGGCCCCAAGGGCCCGCAGGCGGAAGAGGTTCACCCGATCTAGCACGTCACGAACCACAAGCACAACGGGGCGGTCCCGGCAAAGGGACCGCCCCGTTCTGTGCTTAACCCAGGGAAACTCAGGCCACCGGTCCGGTCACCGTGACCAGGCTGCCGTAGGAGAGGTAGCCGTAAGCCTTCTTGGCCGCGGCCCAGGGCAGCTCGACGCAGCCCAGGCTCTGGTAGGACCCGTAGCTGGCCCGGGCGAACTCGTGCACCGCGTCGCCGCCGTTGAAGTAGTTCGCGAAGTACACCGGGTCGTGGTACTTCGACCCGTCCGGGTTGGTGCCGTCCATATACGTGAAGTAGTACTTCAGGTACACGGGGAAGGTGCCGTCCACGGTCGAGCGGCCCGGGATGCCGGTGTTGGCCGGGCTGGTGAGCACCACCTTGCCGTTGTGCCAGATGGTGATCTTCTCCGGGTAGTGCTGGTTGGCCAGCGCGTAGGTGTAGCCGTTCGGGTTCTTCTGGACCTTGGCCACCGCGGTGAACAGCCTGGACCACAGGGCCTTGCCCGCGATGCCGTCCATCGTCATGTTGTGCACCGACTCGAACGCCCGGATGGCGCCGACCTGCAAGATGTTCGCCTTACCGGGCTCCCACTGCGACTTCAGCGCCCACGGCCAGCCGCTGTGCCAGGTGAACGTGCCGGCCGGCGCACGGTAGGCGGCGGCGAGCTGGGCCCTGGCGTTGGTCGCGCCGATGGCCGGGCCCGACGTGGCCTTGAACGTCATCGGCAGGTACCCGAGCTGCGCCATCAGCTCCTGCAGCCGCAAGTTGCTGAACGAGGCGGTGGTGAAGCTCGGGCTCAGGTCGGAGCCGAGCGTCCCGCCGTCGCCCGCGGTCGACCCCTCGGCCGAGACCACGCCGGCCAGCCCGCCCGGGATCTTGATCGTGACCTTGGTCTTCTGCAGCCAGCCCACGGCCGGGGTGAAGACCGCCGTGTTCCCCTGCACCGACCAGTGCCCGGCGATCGACGGCGACAGGGTCGGCATCGGCGAGTTCGGGGCCAGCGGCTGGGAGAACCGCACCCGGACGGAGCGGGTGCCGTTGACGCTCTTGGCTCCCGCGGCCGGGCTTACCGAGACCATCTGCAGGGCCGTCGCGGGCTGCAGCGGCTTGGTGACGTTCGCGGGCCCCTCCGACGACACCAGCGACGCATGGCTCCCCGGCGACGCGAACGCCACGATCATCACCCCGGCCCCGAGGACCAGCGCGGCGCCGCTCGCGGTCAGGGCCGCCCCCCGCCGCTTCGGCCGGGTCACGCTCAATGACTTCCAGGGTTTCTTAGCTGCAGAACTTTCCTTACCTGCCGACAATGATTGCTGCCTCCGGAACCATCCGGATCCCGACACGGTGCCGTCCCCTCACGAGAAATCACAATTTGACAAAATTCAGGCCTCAACCCAGGCGTGCGAGCACAAAAAGATGACCACTCCTCCTACTCACAGACGCGCATGCAAGGAAAAAGGTTGCCGACGGCATACCCGTCCCGCTCGCCACCGGAGGCGGACCGTCCCCAGCCTCCACGGCGTTGCTGTCAGTAGCCAGATGAACCGCACCGGCCACATGCTGACCGGCACTCACATCAGCTTACTCAGCCGCCACGGCCGGGGCACGCCGGCCGGCCGCGGGCCCGCGTCACGATCTCGCCGTAATATGACACCGAA
Source organism: Streptosporangiaceae bacterium (assembly GCA_036758545.1). Lineage (GTDB taxonomy): Bacteria > Actinomycetota > Actinomycetes > Streptosporangiales > Streptosporangiaceae > Palsa-504. Next base: position 9,404 of record DAIOWL010000130.1, read on the forward strand.
CGGGCCTGGCTATTCGCCCTCAGTCACCATTCCGCCCATTCGCCGAAACGAAACACCCGAGGCAATTCGCCGCTCTCCGCCGGCATTCCAGGATTTCCTCGAGCCGCCTTGTTCTCGCCCGGTCATGCCGTCCGGCGCCCTCGGCGCGCTCGTAACCCTCTCCGCACGGTCTGCTGATCACGGGACAATCTCGGCCTGGCCCGATAGCGTCTGACCAGTGACGTAAGGGCCTGGCAAGGAATCTCCGAGGTCCGGTGTGACCCGCCGCCGAACCTTAACAAAGCCTTACGTGGAGCGAATCTTCTGAATTCGCCGATACGGCCGGCGGTCCGGGGCTACGGTGATGCACCGGAGGTGGGTTGCATGCTCAGCGGACACCGGCCCGCGTCGCGGCGCCGCGGTCATAGCCGGGCCAAGCGCATCGCGGTCCCCTTCGCCATCCCGATGGCGCTGGGCCTGACCCTCGGGGTCATGCTCGCGGTCTCGGGCGGAAACAACACGCACATCTCGCAGCCTTCCCTGCAGGCTTCGACCAGCCCGTCCGCGAGCGCCCCGGCATGTCCCTCGTCAACCGGGACGGCCGGCACGTCAGCCTCCCCCACTCCGTCCTCGACGGCCACGGCACGGCCGTGTCCGTCACCATCGACGCCCGCCCCACAGCAGGCGGCCGCCACCGACGGAGCCGCCGGGTGAGCAAGGTCCGGATCCAGCTGGTGCCGGGCGTCGTTCCGGCCAGTCAGGCCAGCTCGGCATCCCGCGTCGTGGTGACCCCGGATTCTCGCCCGGGGTCACCACGACGGCGCGCCGCAGGCGCCGCTGCCGGGAATCAGTGACCGAGGAACTCGTTCATCACGGAGACCTGGGCGTGGTCGCTAGTGAAGGCGAGCTCGGGCAGGCCCCAGGCGTCCTCGATCGTCCGCAGCATCGAGTAGTGGTTGTAGGCGACGTTGCTGACGAAGTGACGTGGCCCGCTGGGGTCGATCACCACCGCGGGCACCAGGGCGCCGCCGTACAGGCCGCCCGGCCAGCTGGGGCTGATGTCCGGGTCGCCGGCCGGCAGCACGGGGGAGTCGCAGCAGCCGGCCGGGGAGTCCCAGCCGCCGTTGACCGCGTTGCCGGTGAAGTCGCCCTCGTCGGCCACGATGAAGATCGCGCTGTGCCGCGTCCACGCCCGGCTGGACATGATCGTGGTCACCGCGGTCTGGACGAACGCGTCGGCCTTCAGCTTCAGCGCCGCGTCGTTCGCATCGTCATTCGTGCTGCCGAACGGGCAGGGGGCCTCCGGGTGCCCGCTGATCGCATGGTTCACCCCGCCGTGCATGTCGTTGCACTGGTCCGGCGTGATGTACACGAACCGGGGCGCATGGGGGCTGTTCAGGTCGCCGGCCAGGGCGGTGTACGGCTTGATGTGCGCGACCCGGGCCGGGTTGTCGCGGACGTCGGTGTACAGCGCGAACGGGTTGTGCTTGGACGCGTAGAGCGGATCGGCGGCGGACGGCCAGAAGTCGTCGAGCGGATTGGGCGGCAGCGCCTCCATGTAGGCGTCCCAGCTGATGTGGGCCGCCTCCAGCGTGTCGACCACGTTGGTGTGGTCGAACCGGTTCGCCGGGTTGTCGTTGTTGGTGAACCAGTTCGACCCGCTGGTCATGGCGATGTAGTTCGGCTCGCTCGGGTGCGTCACGCCGAAGTAGTTCGCGGCCTCGCCGTACTGCTGCGCCAGCGACGTGATGTACGGCGTGTTGGGGTCGCCGATCACGCTTTTCGCCGAATGGTTCTCCAGCACGATGATGAACACGCGGTCCAGCCGCACATGGTCCCCGCCGCGGCCCTGACTGGCCGTCGGCGTCGCGCCGCTCGGCGCGGACAGTCCCACGGTCAGCGCCGCGGCGACACCGGCGACCGCGCCGACGGCG
>DAIOWL010000131.1:0-11302 GCA_036758545.1 Streptosporangiaceae bacterium
GGGATGAGCAGGGCGGCGAGAGCGCGGCGGCTCCAGGTGCTGGTGAGGGGTTCGGCCCAGCCAGTGGCGGCCACGGCGGTGGTGCCGGGGGCAGCCTGCGCGGCGGGAGCGGCGGTGGTGCCGGGGGCGGGCTGTGCGGTGGGGGCGGGTTCTGCGGGGTGGGTGCCGGGGGCGGGGTGGGTGTTGGCGGTCTCGACCGTGCTGTCGGCCCAGACGGCTTCGGCGCGGGCGGCGGTGGCCCGCGCTTGCAGCAGCTTGACGATTCTCTCGGCATCGGCCTGGGCGCCGGATACCGGCTCGCGGGCCGGCGCGGCACTGCCGTAGGAGCGGCCGAAGCCGACCGGGACCGCCGAGGCGGAGCGGCGGGAGCCGCGGCGCGCCTTGGCCTCGGCGGCGAACTGGCGGCGCCGCGAGTAGTGGATGGCCCAGGCGCTGATGACCTTGTGGTGCTCGCGGTCGGCGGGGGCCGCGCCGGGCGGGCCGCCCCAGGCGCAGTGCACGCGGAGCAGGTCGACCAGGTCTATCTCGGCCACACAAGCCCAGCCGATCCGGTGATCGCGCAGCGGGTTGCGGACCGTCACCCCGGCGTCGTCGGAGATGATCCGGGGCCGCTGCGCGGTGACGTAGGCGACGCCGGTAGCCAGCAGCAGGACGGCCGCCGCGACCACGGACAGGTGGTCACGGCCCTGCACGGCCAGGTCGATCCAGTTGCCGACGGCGAACAGCAGCCATACCACCCAGACCACCACGGCGGTCGGCGAGCGGAAGATCTGCGGCTTTTCCACCCGCTCAGGGTATCGCCGCCGTGGTTACGCGCCGGTCACGCCGGGCAGCGGCTGGGCCACGATCGCGCCGTCGTCCCACAGCGCGGTGATCGCCGTGGCCGCCATCACCCGGACCCCGACGCCGATGGCGCGCTCGTCCACGTCGAACGTCGGCTGGTGGATGTCGTGCGCCGCGACCGTGCCGGGCACCCGGGTACCGAGCCGGGCCAGCGAGCCCGGGATCGACTCCAGGTACCAGGCGAAGTCCTCACCGCCCAGGCTCTGCGGGGTCTGCACGACCGAGCCCGCGCCGAGCACGTCGAGGGCGGCGGACGAGATCATGGCCGCGCTGGCCTGGTCGTTGACCGTGGGCGGCACGGACCGCTGGTAGTTGACCTCGGCGTTGACCCCGTAGGAGTTGGCCACCGAGTCGATGAGGCCCTTGAGCAGGTCGGGCGCGCTGTGCCAGGTGTCGTCGTCGAGGCAGCGCACGGTGCCCTCGGCCAGCCCCTCGTCGGGGATCGCGTTCGCCACCGAGCCGGCGCTGACCCGGCCCCAGACCAGGCTGAGGCTGGACCGCGGGTCGACCCGCCGGGACAGCGCCGCGGGCACCTCGGTGAGGATCTTGCCGAGCGCGTAGACCAGGTCCGCGGTCAGGTGCGGCCGGGCGGTGTGCCCGCCGGGCCCGGACACCCGCACCTCGATCCGGTCGCAGGCCGCGGTGATCGCGCCGGAGCGCACGCCGAGCTGGCCGGCGTCCAGGCGGGGGTCGCAGTGCAGCGCGAAGATCCGCCCCACCGACGCCATCCCGCCCGCCGCGAGCACGTCGAGCGCGCCGCCGGCCGCCTCCTCGGCGGGCTGGAAGACCAGCCTGACCCGGCCGGGCAGCTGGCCCGCGGCGGCCTGCTCGGCCAGGAACAGGCCGGCCCCGAGCAGCACCGTGGTGTGCACGTCGTGGCCGCAGGCGTGGCAGGCGTCGGGCACGGTGGAGCGGTAGGGGACGTCCTTGTCGTCCGTCATCGGCAGGGCGTCCATGTCGGCGCGGAGCGCCACCACCGGCCGGTCGGTATAGGGCACTTGCTCCGAGCCGATGTCGACGAGCATGCCGGTGCCCTTGGGCAGGATCACCGGCCGCAGCCCCGCCGCGGCCAGCCGCAACGCCACCCGTCGGGTGGTGCGGTGCTCGTTGAAGGCCAGCTCGGGGTGCATGTGCAGATCGCGGCGGAACTCGATCAGCTCGGCTTCGTGTTCCGCCAGGAACACATCCAGATCCGCGAGCAGATCGTTGCCCTGCTCATCTCCGGCCATGCCCACCATCCCCGTGCATGCAGAATCTGTCTTCGGCGAACTCGGTTACGAGGGCGTCTACCACGCTGATCAGGTCCCCGGTTCGCGCGTAGACGGCTCGCTGCCGTTCGTATGAGGCGCCGTGTTCGAGCACGTCCGAGACGACGGAGAGCTCGTCCTGGCAGCCTAGCCTTGAGGCTACCGGTTCCAGCTCGGCGAGGAGCTCGAAAAGCTCGTCGCGCAGCGGAGCGGTCGCGCCGGCCTCGTCAGTGATCACGATCGCGTCCAGCCCGTACCGGGTGGCACGCCACTTGTTGTCCCTGACCACCCACGACGACGGGCACGGCAGCGTGTAGCCGCGGTCCAGCTGGACGTCGAACAGCTGGACCAGGCACTGCGACAGCGCCGTGACCATGCCGACCTCGCGCAGCGTGGGTACACCGTCGGACATGCGGATCTCGACGGTGCCGAAGTCCGGGTGCGGCCGGATGTCCCACCAGACCTCCTTGATGCTGCGGATGGTTCCCGCTCGGAGCAGGGTGTCCATGTAGTCCTCGAACTGTTTCCAGTCCGTTAGCCGATGCGGCGGACCCGCCGTGGGCAGGGCGCCGAATGTCACCGACCTGCTGGAGGCAAGCCCGGTGTCGTACCCGCACCAGAACGGACTGGATGCGGTAATGGCGAGAAAATGCGGAAGGTATGCGGCCAGGGCATTGACGATCGGCATCGCCTTTCGCCCGTCTCGAATCCCCACATGGACATGCAAGCCGAAGGTCTGAATCCGGCGGGCAAGCCACTGCATTTGCTCGACAAGCTCCGCGTAGCGCTGGATAGGCGCCATCGTCGCGTCTCGCCAGTCACTCACTGGGTGCGTCCCGGCGCACGCCAATAGGATACCGTGCCCGGCCGTCATCCGCTGGAGTTCGGTGATCGTTACCGCCAGGTCGTCCTTTGCTTCGGACACGGTGCTGCAAATGCCGGTGACCAGCTCAAGAGTGGACTGCATCAGCTCATGCCTGATGCGCGGGTGCTCCCCGGTATCGGAGGCCACGGGCAGCTCGTCGAGCAGCTTCCCGGCTTCCTGGCGCAGCAGCTTGGTCTCGCTGTCGATTAGCTGGACCTCCCATTCGACGCCGAGCGTCGCGCCACGGGAAGGATTCCACTCGATAGCCATGCCAGGACCCTTCGTGCTCTGTTTAGTTATCAGATTTCGCGGGGCTGATACTCGCCCCAGACATCTCGCAGCGCGTCGCAGACCTCACCGAGAGTGGCATCGGCCCGCAGGGCGTCCCGGAGCGGGTACAGCACGTTCTCGTCGCCTTCCGCGGCGGTCTTGAGCGCGGAAAGGCCGCGCGCCACTGGTTCCCTGGCTCGCTCCTGCCGCAGCCGGGCCAGCCGGGCCGCCTGCGCCGCCTCGAGAGACGGATCCTGGCGCAGCGGCTGATAGGGCTCCTCGCCGTCGGTGACAAATTTGTTCACGCCAACGACAATACGCTCGCCCTCGTCGATTTCCCGTGCCACCTGGTACGCCGCGGCCTCGATCTCGGCTTTCTGGAAACCCTGCTCGATCGCGGCGGCCGCGCCGCCCATGTCCTCGATGCGGTCGATCAGGCTTTCCGCGGCCGCCTCGATGTCGTCGGTCATCGACTCGATCGCGTACGAGCCGGCGAACGGGTCCGCGGTCGCGGTCAGGTCGCTCTCGTTGGCGATGACCTGCTGGGTCCGGATCGCCAGCCGGGCCGCCTTCGTGCTGGGCAGCGCGAGCGCCTCGTCGAACGAGTTCGTGTGCAGCGACTGGGTCCCGCCGAGCACCGCCGCGAGCGCCTGCAGGCTGACCCGGATCAGGTTCACCTCCGGCTGCTGCGCGGTGAGCTGCACGCCGGCCGTCTGGGTGTGGAACCGCAGCATCTGCGACCGGGGATCGGCCGCCTTGAACTCCTCCTTCATCATGCGCGCCCACAGCCGCCGCGCGGCGCGGAACTTCGCCACCTCCTCGAGCAGCGTGGTCCTGGCCACGAAGAAGAACGAGAGCCGGGGGGCGAAGTCGTCGACGGCCAGGCCCGAGGCCAGCGCGGCCCGGACGTACTCCTTGGCGTTGGCCAGCGTGAACGCGATCTCCTGCACGGGCGTGGCGCCGGCCTCGGCCATGTGGTACCCGGAGATGGAGATCGTGTTCCACCGGGGCAGCTCGCGACGGCAGTAGGCGAACGTGTCCGCGACCAGGCGCAGCGACGGGCGCGGCGGGAAGATATAGGTGCCGCGGGCGATGTACTCCTTCAGCACGTCGTTCTGGATCGTCCCGGTCAGCTGGGCGGACGGCACGCCCTGCTCCTCGCCGACGGTCTGGTACATCAGCAGCAGCACCGCGGCGGGCGCGTTGATCGTCATCGACGTGGACACAGTCCCCAGCGGGATGCCGTCGAACAGGGTACGCATGTCGCCGACGGAGTCGATGGCCACGCCGACCTTGCCCACCTCGCCGTGCGCGACCTTCGCGTCGGAGTCGTAGCCCATCTGGGTGGGCAGGTCGAAGGCGACCGAGAGCCCGGTGGTGCCCGCCTCGATCAGCTCGTGGTAGCGCTGGTTGGACTCCTGGGCGCTGGCGAACCCGGCGTACTGGCGCATCGTCCAGGGCCGGTCCACGTACATCCGCGGATACACACCGCGAGTAAATGGATACTCTCCCGGCCTGCCAAGCTTTTCTTCGGGCCGGAAATCCGTAAGCTTGCTTGCGTCGTAGACGGGATCGACGGGAAGCCCTGACTCGGACGTGCGCTCCATGTGCCCAGGTTACTTCGGGTCGGCCAGGCGACCCAGAATGGAGAGCGGGAGGCTCATGCGCAGCGTGCTGGCCGCTGTCGGGGCGGTGCTGGCCGCGGCCGCGATGGCTGCCCCCGCCGCGGCGGCGTCCCCGTCTCCCACGGCGATCGGGCCAGTTATAGGCGGAGCGCAGCTTTCCGGGCGCGGGGTGCTGGTCAACTACCCGTCCGGTGCGGTCCCGCGGCTGCCGAAGATCAAGGCCTCGGCGTGGGTCATCGCCGACGCCGGGACCGGCCAGGTGCTCGCGGCCAAGGACCCGCACGGCTGGTACCGGCCGGCCAGCACGCTCAAGGTGCTCACCGCGATCTCGCTCATCCCCGCGCTCAACCCGAACGCCATGGTGGTGGCCAGCAAGCAGGCCACCACGGTGTCGCCGAACATCGTGGGGCTGCTGCGCGGGCATTCCTACAAGGTCTCCGACCTGTTCACCGCGCTGCTGACGATCTCCGCCAACGACGCCGCGATGGCGCTGGCCCAGGGGACCGGCTCGCTCAGCCAGGGCATGGCGGTGATCAACACGGAGGCCAGGCACCTGCAGGCCGACGACACCGTGGCCGTCACGCCGAACGGGCTCGACGCCCCGGGTCAGCACACCTCGGCCTACGACCTGGCGCTGTTCGCCCGGCAGGGGCTGCAGATGCCGGCCTTCCTCAAGTACGACCAGACGACCAGCGGCCAGTTCCCGATCAGCAAGAAGAAGTCGGTCGGCCTGTGGAACCAGAACTCGCTGCTGGCCACATACCCGGGCGCGTTGGGCGGGAAGATCGGCTGGACCAGCGCGGCCGGCGCCACCTACGTCGGGATGGCCAGGCGGCACGGCGTCACGCTGATCGTGAGCCTGCTGCACTGCCCGGCGCTGACCGAGATCAAGGCGGGCAAGAGCCTGCTGAACTGGGGCTTCGCCGTCGACGGGAAGGTCAGGCCGGTCGGCACGCTGGTCGGCCCGAAGCAGCCGCCCGCCGCCACGCCGGCCCCGTCCCGGCCGGCGGTCACAGCCGAGCGGGCGGACCGGGCGCAGGCGATGAGCTCCGGCCCATCGGCGGCCTCCGGCCCTTCGGCGCTGGCCACGGCCGGATTCAGCTGCCTAGCGCTGCTCGTCGCGGGCATCGGCTTCGCCTATACCCGCCGGCGGTCACGCCCGTAAGGGTGCGGCTCAGCCGGCGGGCTTCAGCAGGCCCATGTGGTCGCGGACGGCCGCCATCGTCTGGCCGGCGACCCGGTGCGCGCGGGCGGCGCCGTCGGCAAGAATGCGATCGAGCGCGGCCTCGTCGGCGAGGATCCGCTCGGTCTTCTCCTTGATCGGGGCGAATGTTGCCACGACCCGTTCGGCTAGATCCTTCTTGAACCCCCCGTAACCCGCGCCCTGGTACTTGGCCTCCAGGACGGCCACCGGCTCCTCGGCCAGGGCCGAGTAGATCCGCAGCAGGTTGGTCACGCCGGGCTTGGCCTCGGCGTCGGCGCGGACCTCGGACCCCGTGTCGGTGACCGCCCGGGCGATCTTCCTGCGGATCACGCCCGGGTCGTCGAGCACGTCGACGATGCCCTGCGGGGAGGAGGACGACTTGCTCATCTTGGCCGTCGGGTCCTGCAGGTCGTAGATCTTGGCCACCTCGGCCAGGATGTACGGCTGCGGGGGCACGAACGTCTGGCCGTACCGGTGGTTGAACCGCTGCGCCAGGGTCCGGCTCAGCTCCAGGTGCTGCCGCTGGTCCTCCCCCACCGGCACCTGGTCGGCCTGGTACAGCAGAATGTCCGCGGCCTGCAGGATCGGGTAGGTGAACAGGCCGACCGAGGCCTGCTCCTGGCCTTCCCTCGACGACTTGTCCTTGAACTGCGTCATCCGGCTCGCCTCGCCGAACCCGGTCATGCAGGACAGGACCCAGGACAGTTCGGTGTGCTCGGGCACGTGGCTCTGCACGAACAGCGTGCACCGGTCCGGGTCGAGCCCGGCGCCGAGCAGCTGGGCGGCGGCGACCCTGGTCCGGCGCGTCAGCAGGACGGGATCTTGCGGCACGGTGATCGCGTGCAAGTCCACCACGCAGTAGAAGGCGTCGTGGGTGTCCTGCAGCGCCACCCACTGGCGCAGCGCGCCGAGGTAGTTGCCGAGGTGGAAGGAGTCGGCGGTGGGCTGGATGCCGGACAGGACGCGAAGCCGAGGGGACATGCGCTGGAGTCTAGCGGCGGCCCGCCGGCGAGCCGGAATCGGCGACGACCACCTCGACCCGCTGGAACTCCTTCAGGTCGGAGTAGCCGGCCGTGGCCATGGTGCGGCGCAGCGCCCCCATCAGGTTCATCGAGCCGTCCGGGACGGTCGACGGGCCGTGCAGGATCTGCTCCAGCGTGCCGATCGTGCCCACGTTGACCCGGGCGCCGCGGGGCAGTTCGGTGTGGTTGGCCTCGCTGCCCCAGTGGTAGCCGCGGCCCGGTGCCTCGGCGGCCCGGGCCAGCGGGGAGCCCACCATGACCGCGTCCGCGCCGATGGCCAGCGCCTTGGCGATGTCACCGCTGCTCGTCATCGACCCGTCGGCGATCACGTGCACGTAGCGGCCGCCGGACTCGTCCAGGTAGTCGCGCCGGGCCGCGGCCACGTCGGCGATCGCGGTGGCCATCGGCACCGCCACGCCGAGCACCTTCACGGTGGTGTGGCCGGAGCCGCCGCCGAAGCCGACCAGCACCCCGGCGGCGCCGGTGCGCATCAGGTGCAGCGCGGCGGTGTAGGTCGCGCAGCCGCCCACCACCACCGGGACGTCGAGCTCGTAGATGAACTGCTTCAGGTTGAGCGGCTCGGCCCGGCCGGAGACATGCTCAGCCGACACCGTGGTGCCGCGGATGACGAAGATGTCCACGCCCGCGTCCACGACGGCCTTGGCGTAGCGCGCGGTGCGCTGCGGGGACAGGCTGGCCGCGGTGGTCACGCCGGCCTGCGCGATCTCCTCGATCCGGCGGCCGATGAGGTCCTCGGAGATGGGTTCGGCGTACATGGCCTGCAGCCGCCGGGTGGCCGCCTGCTCGTCCAGCTCGGTCACCTCGGCGAGCAGCGGCTCGGGGTCGTCGTACCTGGTCCACAGCCCTTCCAGGTCCAGGACGGCCAGCCCGCCCAGGCGGCCGATCTGGATCGCGGTGGCCGGCGAGACCACGCTGTCCATCGGGCAGGCCATCAGCGGCAGGTCGAACCGGTAGGCGTCGATCTGCCAGGCGATCGAGACCTCCTCGGGGTCCCGGGTGCGGCGGGCGGGCACGATGCCGATCTCGGCGAGCGAGTAGGCCCGGCGCCCGGTCTTGCCGCGGCCGATCTCCACGTCGGTCACTGGCTTCCGTCCTTGCCGGGCCTGCCGCTGTAGTTGGGCGCCTCGACGGTCATCTTGACGTCGTGCGGGTGGCTCTCGGTCAGGCCGGCCGCGGTGATCTGGATGAACCGGGCCTCCTGCAGGTCGGTGATGGTCCGCGCGCCGCAGTAGCCCATGGCCGCGCGCAGCCCGCCGACGAGCTGGGCGGCCACCGCGGACAGCGGGCCGCGGTACGGTACCTGCCCCTCGACGCCCTCCGGCACCAGCTTGTCCTCGCGCAGCACGTCGTCCTGGAAGTAGCGGTCCTTGGAGTAGGACTGCCCGCGCTCCCGGTTGCGCATGGCGCCGAGCGAGCCCATGCCCCGGTAGAGCTTGTACTGCTTGCCGTTGATGAAGACCATCTCGCCCGGGCTCTCCTCGCACCCGGCGAGCAGACTGCCCAGCATGACGGTGTCCGCGCCCGCGGCGATGGCCTTGGCGATGTCGCCCGAGTACTGCAGGCCGCCGTCGCCGATAACAGGAACCCCGGCCGTTCGGGCCGCCTGGGCCGCCTCGTAGATGGCCGTGACCTGCGGGACTCCCACGCCGGCCACCACCCGGGTGGTGCAGATCGAACCCGGCCCCACGCCCACCTTGACGCCGTCCGCGCCCGCGTCCACCAGGGCCTGGGCCCCTGCTTTCGTCGCGACGTTGCCGCCGATGACCTCGATGTCGGAGTTGGCCTTGATCTGCCCGATCATGTTCAGCACCGCCTGCGCGTGCCCGTGCGCGGTGTCCACCACCAGGAAGTCCACCCCGGCCTCGATCAGCGCCTGGGCCCGTCGCTTGGCATCCTCGCCTACGCCGATGGCCGCGCCGACCACCAGGCGGCCCTTGGGATCCTTGGTGGCGTTGGGGAACTTCTCGGACTTGGTGAAGTCCTTGACCGTGATGAGGCCCTTGAGGCGGTTCTTGTCGTCGACGAGCGGCAGCTTCTCCACCTTGTGCTGGCGCAGGAGCTTCAGGGCTTCGTCCGGCTTGACCCCGACCGGGGCGGTGACCAGTGGCATCGGCGTCATCACCTCGGCCACCCGGCGGCTCTGATCGGTCTCGAACCTGATGTCGCGGTTGGTGACGATGCCGACCAGGACATTGTCGCCGTCGGTCACGGGCACGCCGGAGATACGGTAGCGCCCGCACAGGTCGTCCACGTCCGCGATGGTGGCGTCGGGCCCGCAGGTCACCGGGTTGGTGATCATGCCCGCCTCGGACCGCTTGACCATGTCCACCTGCTGCGCCTGCTCCTCCACGGACAGGTTGCGGTGCAGCACGCCGACGCCGCCCTGGCGGGCCATGGCGATCGCCATCCGCGCCTCGGTCACCGTGTCCATGGACGCGGAGACCAGCGGCACGCGGAGCCGGTAGCGGCGCGTGATCCGGGCGCTGGTGTCCGCCTCGCTCGGCAGCACCGTGGAGTGGGCGGGCAGCAAGAGCACATCGTCGAAGGTCAGGCCGACGGGGGCGAATTTGCCGTCCGGGCTCGGAGGTAGCTGGTCAGTCATGGCACCTTCACCGGGAGTGGCAGCGGGGAATGTATCCATCCTATTGAGACCGGGGATGGCCGGGGCCGAGTGCCCCGAGCTTGGTCGTTCGGCTGTCATGGGCGGGCAGCGGCCTGGGTCTAGCAGGTGGTCGTCGTCAGTCGTGGCTCCTGTTTCCCCGCCGGTAACCGCGAGGTGCTCGCATCCCGTCACGCAGAGTTAATGCCCAGGGAGCGTGGGGCCGTCCCAGCGAAACGCCGGACGCGGACGCCACATTCATATGAGCTCAACGTCACCGCACCGTTGCCTTACGTTACAACGAGCTGCCGGAAACGGTCGTCGCAATGAGGAGAAACGAACTTCAGTCACTCTGGTACCGCACGTGCAATGGTGTTCTGGGTCGATGTGCCGTTGGGCAGGTTAGAACCGGACCAATGTCCCATCGACCCAGAACCCGCCGTGGCTGCGGCAGCCTTGGAAGAGGCTGAAGGCCGGGCTTCGTGGAAGCCCGGCCTTCATGGCCGTTGACCGGCCCGCGTGCGGCTTAGTGCGGGTGGCTGTGCCCGTGGCCGTTGGCCGCGGGGGCCTTCTCTTCCTCCGGCTTCTCGACCACCAGGGTCTCGGTGGTCAGCAGCATGCCGGCGATCGAGGCGGCGTTCTGCACAGCGGACCTGGTCACCTTCACCGGGTCGATGACGCCCTGGGCGGTCAGGTCGCCGTACTCGCCGGTGGCGGCGTTGAAGCCGTGCCCGGCGGGCAGACTGGCGATCTTGGCCACCACAACCCCGCCCTCCTGGCCCGCGTTCAGGGCGATCCAGCGGGCCGGCTCGGACAGCGCACGCTCGACCACGCGCACGCCGGTCAACTCGTCACCCTTGCGGCCGAGGTCGCCGAGGTCGGTGGCCACGTGCACGAGGGCGCTGCCGCCACCGGGGATGATGCCTTCCTCGATGGCCGCCCGGGTAGCCGAGATGGCGTCCTCAAGGCGGTGCTTCTTCTCCTTGAGCTCCACCTCGGTGGCCGCCCCGGCGCGCAGCACGCAGACGCCGCCGGACAGCTTGGCCAGCCGCTCCTGCAGCTTCTCGCGGTCCCAGTCGGAGTCGGTGTTGTCGATCTCGGTGCGGATCTGCCTGATCCGGTCCTCGATCGCCTGCTTGTCACCGGCTCCGTCCACGATCGTGGTGTTGTCCTTGGTGACGACGATCCGGCGAGCCCGGCCCAGGTCCTCTAGGCCGATCGACTCCAGCTTGATGCCGAGGTCCTCGCTGACGACGGTCCCGCCGGTCAGCGTGGCGATGTCGGCCAGCATGGCCTTGCGGCGGTCACCGAAGCCGGGCGCCTTCACGGCCGCCACGTTGAGCAGGCCGCGGATCTTGTTCACCACGATGGTGGCCAGCGCCTCGCCCTCGATGTCCTCGGCGATCACCAGCAGCGGCCTCTTCACCTGCGCGATCTTCTCGAGCAGCGGAAGGAAGTCGGCCATCGAGGAGATCTTGGCCTGGTGCACCAGGACGTACGCGTCCTCGAGCACCGCCTCGAGGCGCTCCGCGTCGGTGATGAAGTACGGCGAGATGTAGCCCTTGTCGAACTGGAGGCCTTCGGTGAACTCCAGCTCGAGGCCCAT
>DAIOWL010000132.1:0-11196 GCA_036758545.1 Streptosporangiaceae bacterium
AGCGGCGGGCGGGGCCCGCCGGAATGCGTCGTACTTCTAGCCGGGTCCGCTTACGGCACGAAGACCGACGACGCGACGTCGTTGAAGTAGCGCCACACCTCGACGGAGTCGGTGGCCGGGATGTAGACGTAGCCGCCGGACGTGTTCATGTAGGGGTAGTTGTAGAGGTACGCGCCGTCGCTGCCCGTCTTGGCGGACGAGATCTGGTTGTCCCAGGTCGCGGTGCAGAAGATGAAGCTGGGTTATGGCGGATTGATCGCCAACCAAGCGCCAGGCATCGTGGTGGAGAATAATCTCTTTATCGGCGCCGTGGCGGGGGTGGCGGTGCGGCCGGCGGGGGTGCGGCGCCGCGCGGGCGGCCGCGGAGCCAGGAGGCGGACCGCGCCATCCTGACCGCGACCGTGGACCTGCTGGCCGAACGGGGGCTGGCCGCGATGTCGATCGAAGAGGTGGCCGCCCGCGCCGGGGTCGGCAAGACGACGATCTACCGGCGCTGGCCGTCCAAGGGCCTGCTCGCGCTGGACGCGTTCGTCGACTCGTTCCGCGAGGAACAGCCGCTGCCCGACACAGGCACGCTGCGCGGCGACCTGCTCTCGGCCCTGCACGCGTGGGTGCGGGCGGTCACCCAGACGGCGATGGGGCCGATGCTGACCGGGCTGATCGCCGAGGCGCAGTACGACCCGGAACTGCGCGGGGCCTGGCGGGACCGGGTACTCGAGCCGCTGCGCGAGCAGCACCGGGTCATGCTGGACCGGGCCATCGCGCGCGGCGAGATCGCCGCTTCGGTGGACCGGGACGTGGTGCTCGACCTGTTCTTCGGCGCGGCCGAGCACCGGCTGCTGCTCGGCCACCTGCCGATGACCGGCGAGTTCATCGCCGACGTGGTGGACGTGATCCTGGCCGGGGTGCCACGCCCGGAGTCCTGAGCGTATCGACGCGCGCGTTGGTGTTAGCGGAGAAAGTGCTCCGTTTAGCGTGGAGGATACGGGTTATACGGTTGATTGAGGGGTCTATGGCGCACCGGATCAACCACGAAGCCCGAATCAACCACCCTAAACCGCGGCGGAAGCCCGCGGCGTCCGCAGGTGACGGTCACGATAGGCGCGATGCGCACTCCGGTCACGCTGGCGTCTCCGGCAACAGACAACTGCAGTGGATGTCCGGATCTGGTGGGCAAATCCTCGCGATGTCGGCCGGCTGCGCCGGGTTTTCCTGAGATCGCGAAGGGTTCACTACTCCATGCGGTAGTAAACCCTTCGCGATCATCGAAATCTACTCCGAAATAAAGCCTCTGCCATGATCGCGAAGGATCTTTAGTCTGCCCGGACTAAAGATCCTTCGCGATCATGGAAGCAGGGCCTCGGCTTCGATCTCGACTAGCCAGGCGGGGTCGAGTAGGCCGGCCACGATCACCGCGGTGGCGACGGGCCTTACCTCGGCGAAGACCTCGCCGTGCGCGCGGGCGACATGTTCCCAGTGCTCAGCGGCGGTCAGGTACATGCGGGTGCGGACGACATGCTCCAGGCTGGTTCCGGCCTTGGCCAGCGCCTCGCCGATCAGGTCCAGACAGAGCCTGGCCTGGGCGTACGGTCCTGCCGGGGACGGCCCGCCGCCCGGCGGCACCGGGGCGGTGCCGGCCACCAGGACTCGGTCCCCGGCCACCAGGGCGCGGGAGAACCCGAACACCGGCTCGTACGGGGAGTGCCCGCTGATGCGCTGAGGCCCCACGTTCGGCATTGTCTCACCCGCTCCGGGTAAAGGCATCTGGCGACGGCTTATACTTGCGTTATATCTTGTTTACTAGGCTGAGTGAAGGAGAAGCCGCGATGAGCGAGATCGAACGACAGGCCCGGAACTGGTGGGCCCGGCTGCTCGCCTGGCTGCGTGGCGCCCAGGACGGCGACGCGGCCCGTAAGGCGCGGGAAACGCTGCAGGACGTGCGCACCAGCGACGCGGGACGCCGGGCCGAGTCGGCCCTGCGCGACCTGAAGGACAGCGACGCGAGCCGCAAGGCCCAGGACGCCATCAAGGACCTGCGCGATAGCGACGCGAGCCGCAAGGCCAAGGACGCGATCAAGGACCTGCGGGACAGCGAGGCGGTCGGCAAGGCCCGTGACGCCGCCAAGGACGCTTTCAAAGATCTGCGCGAGGGCGAGGCCGGCCGCAAGGCCAAGGAAGCCCTGCGTGACCTGCGCGGCACCGCATCGGGCCGCAGCAAGTCCTGACGCACCCTGCCCCGGGCCTGCCCCCCCTCCTGACCTCCTGGGACGCCGCCTGCCCGCGGCGCCCCGGGCTACCGCCCTGGCCGCGCGACGGCTACCCTGAGGTACAGGGAATCCGGGCGGCGCAGAACAGGTGCATGTCGCTGTCGGGGGCGCCGAGATGCCAGGACCGCCACTCGACCTGCACAGATGTTAACGCTAACGTCGGCACCGGCTGACCGAAGAGCTCCGCGGCGCGGGCGGCAGAGGGAGGCACGGCGTGACGTCGTCACCGGGTGAGAAGGCGAGGAGCCGGGTGAGGGCGCCAGCCACGGCGGGCAACCTGTCCCGGCCGCCGGTGATGGCCGACGTGGCCCGGCTGGCCGGGGTGTCGCACCAGACCGTCTCGCGCGTGCTGAACGAGCACCCGAACGTTCGCCCACTGACCCGGGAGAGGGTGCTCGCAGCCATCCGCGAGCTCGCCTACCGGCCGAACGCCGCGGCCAGGACGCTGGTCACCCGGCGCACCCATACGCTCGGCGTGATCACCACCGACACCATGCTCTACGGCCCCACCTCCATGCTCTACGGGTTCGAGCGGGCGGCGCACGACGCGTACTTCGTCTCGGTGGTCAGCCTGCCTGCCCTGGACCGGCGGTCGATGCTGGACGCGGTGGACCGGTTCCTCGGCCAGGGCATCGAGGGCATCATCGTCATCGCGACGGTGGACACCGCGGTGGCCGCCCTCGCGCATGTGCCGCCCGAGGTACCGCTGGTGGCGGTGGGCTGTGGTACCCGCGCCTCGGTGACCTCGGTGGCCATCGACAACGCGGCCGGGGGCGCGGCGGCGACCCGCCATCTGCTCGGTCTGGGGCACGCGACCGTCTATCACGTCGCCGGGCCGGCGTCCTGCCTGGACGCCAAGGAACGCGTGGACGGCTGGCGGCAGGCGCTGCGCGAGGCGGGCGCGCCCGAGCCCGCGGTGCTGGCCGGCGACTGGTCCGCCCGCTCAGGCTACGAGCTGGGCAGCCGGCTGGCCTCCGGCGAGCCGGGCCCGAGCGCCGTCTTCTGCGGCAACGACACGATGGCGCTCGGCGTCATCCGGGCGCTGACCGAGCGGGGCCTGCGGGTGCCCGGCGACGTCAGCGTCATCGGCTTCGACGACGTGCCCGAGGCTGGGTACTACCTGCCGCCGCTGACTACCGTGCGGCAGGACTTCGGCGTACTCGGCCGGCAGGCGCTGAGTACGCTGGTCGACCGGATGTCCGGGGCGATCCCGGCCGGGCGCAGGGTGCGAGTGGCACCTGAGCTGATCGTCCGGGCGAGCGCCGCCGGCCCGGGTTGACGATGGCCGGGCCGTCCGCGCCGGCGGTACCGGCCGGACCTGCCGCAATGGCCGTACCGGCCGTAGTAGCCGGGGCGGTCGGTTGAGGCTGGCCGGGGGCGGCAAGAATGCAGGGCAAAGAACGTACGATAAGGCGGACAGATGGATGTTAGCGCTAACAAGGGCGCGGGTGATGACGCCAGCGTGATCGGCGCGGGCGATGACGTGATCGGCGCGGGCGCTGACGCCTACGTGATCGGCGTGGACTTCGGCACGCTGTCGGCCCGGGCCCTGGTGGTACGGGTGCGTGACGGCGCCGAGGCGGGCACTGCCGTCAGCGAGTACTCACACGGCGTGATCGACCGCTCGCTGGACGGGCACGGCGAGCTGCCGCCGGACTGGGCCTTGCAGGACCCGGCCGACTACACCCGCGCGCTGGGCGAGGCGGTCCCGGCCGCAGTCAGGGACGCGGGCATCGACCCGGCCCAGGTGATCGGCATCGCCACCGACTTCACCGCGTCCACCTGCATGCCGGTGCTGGCCGACGGCACGCCGCTGTGCCAGCTGCCCGGCCTGGCCGGGCGCCCGCACGCCTACCCCAAGCTGTGGAAGCACCACGCCGCCCAGCCGCACGCGGACCGGATCAACGCGGTCGCGCACGAGCGGGGCGAGAAGTGGATCAACCGCTACGGCGGCAAGATCTCCTCGGAGTGGCAGTTCGCCAAGGCGCTGCAGGTGCTGGACGAGGACCCCGAGATGTACCAGCGCGCCGACCGGTGGATCGAGGCCGCCGACTGGATCATCTGGCAGCTGTGCGGCACCGAGACCAGGAACGCGTGCACGGCCGGGTACAAGGGCATCTACCAGGACGGCGCCTACCCCTCCCGGGAGTACCTGGCCGCGCTGGACCCGCGCTTCGCTTCGTTCGCGCAGGACAAGCTCGCCCATCCGGTCTCCCCGCTGGGCACCCGGGCCGGCGGGCTGACCGCGGCCGCGGCCGCGCTGACTGGGCTGCCCGAGGGGATCGCGGTGGCCATCGGCAATGTGGACGCGCACGTCACCGTGCCCGCGGCCGGCCCGGTCGCGCCGGGCAAGATGGTGGCGATCATGGGTACCTCGACCTGCCACGTGATGAACGGCGCCGAGCTGGCCGAGGTGCCCGGCATGTGCGGGGTGGTCGACGGCGGCATCGTGGCCGGGCTGTGGGGGTACGAGGCGGGGCAGAGCGGGGTGGGCGACATCTTCGCCTGGTTCACGGCCAACGCGGTGCCGGGCGAGTTCGCCGAGGAGGCAGCCCGGCGGGGCGTGCCGGTGCAGCAGCTGCTGGACGAGAAGGCCGGTGCGCTGCCGGCCGGCGGCCACGGGCTCGTCGCGCTGGACTGGGAAGGTGGCAACCGTTCGGTCCTGGTGGACGGCAGGCTGTCCGGCGTGATCGTGGGCCTGACGCTGGCCACCACCACGCCGGAGATCTACCGGGCGCTGCTGGAGTCGACCGCGTTCGGCACCCGGATGATCATGGATACGTTCCGCGACTCCGGCGTGCCAGTGACTGACTTCGTGGTGGCGGGCGGCCTGATCAAGAGCGCACCGCTCATGCAGATCTACGCGGACGTCACCCGGCGACCGCTCAGCGTGATCGGGTCCGGGCAGGGGCCGGCCCTCGGTTCGGCCATCCACGCGGCGGTCGCCGCGGGCGCCTACCCGGACGTGCCGGCCGCGGCGGCGGTGATGGGGCGCGAGCAGCGGGACGTGTACCAGCCCGATCCCGTCCGCGCGGACGTCTACGACGAGCTGTACGCGGAGTACGTGCGGCTGCACGACTACTTCGGCCGGGGCGAGAACAAGGCCATGTACCGGCTGCGGGCGATCAGGGACCGTGCCCTGTCCGGGAGGACAGCATGAACTCCTCGGTAGCAGCCGGGCTCCGCGACGAGGTGCTCCACGCCAACCAGGCGATCCCGCGCGCACGGCTCGCCACCCTGACGTGGGGCAACGTCAGCGGCATCGACCGCGACGCCGGCGTCTATGTCATCAAGCCCTCGGGCGTGTCCTACGACGAGCTGACCGCCGAGCAGCTGGTCGTGGTCGACCTCGAGGACGGGCGGGTCGTGGACGGGCACCTGAGACCCTCCGTCGACAGCGAAACCCACCGCAGGCTCTACCTGGCGTTTGGCGACGTCGGCGGCATCACCCACACCCACTCCCCCGCCGCGGTCGCGTTCGCACAGGCTAAGCGCGACATCCCGGTACTCGGCACCACCCACGCCGACGCCTTCAACGGGCCGATCCGCTGTACGCGGGATCTCACCGAGGCCGAGTGCGCCACGGACTACGAGTACAACACCGGCCAGGTCATCGTCGAGAAGTTCGATTCCATCGATGACGACCCGGCGGAGGTTCCCGGTGCGCTGGTGGCCAACCACGGCCCGTTCGTGTGGGGTGAGGATGCCGGGGCGTCGCTGAAGAACGCGATCATCTGCGAGGCGGTCGCGCAGATGGCCATCCAGACGCTGGCGCTGAACCCGCACGCCGATGCCCCGCCGTATCTGCTCGAACGCCATTTCCGCCGCAAGCACGGACCGGACGCGTACTACGGAAACCCTCAAGCCGGCCAAGGAGCACAGCGCTGATGACCGCACCGACCGCCCAGGACGACTTCGAGGTCTGGTTCCTGACGGGAAGCCAGCATCTGTACGGGGAGGAGACGCTCCGCCAGGTGGCGGAGCAATCGCGCGGTATCGCCGACGTGCTCTCCGAGGCTCCGGCCATCCGGGTCAAACTCGTGTGGAAGCCCGTGCTCACCGATCACGACGCGATCCGCCGGACCGTCCTGGAGGCGAACGCCGACGACCGGGTGGTCGGCCTGGTGGCGTGGATGCACACGTTCAGCCCGGCGAAGATGTGGATCGCGGGGCTCAGCGCCCTGGACAAGCCGCTGCTGCACCTGCACACGCAGGCCAATGTCGCGCTGCCGTGGGCGACGATCGATTTCGACTTCATGAACCTGAACCAGGCCGCGCACGGCGACCGGGAGTTCGGCTACGTGCTGACCAGGCTGTCCGTGCCGCGTAAGACCGTCGCGGGGCACGTCTCCGATCCACGCGTCGTCGAGCAGGTGGCGACCTGGACCCGGGCGGCGGCCGGGTGGGCGGCGACGCGGTCGCTCCGGCTGGCGCGGTTCGGCGACAACATGCGGTACGTGGCCGTCACCGAAGGCGACAAGACCGAGGCGGAGGCCATCTTCGGCGTCCAGGTCAACACCTGGGGCGTCAACGACCTGGTGGCCGCGGTGGACGCCGCCGCCCCGGCGGACGTCGACGCGCTGGTGGAGGAGTACGAGGACAGCTACGACGTCGCGCCCGAGCTCCAGCGCGGTAAGGAGCGCCATCAGTCGCTGCGCGACGGCGCCGCGATCGAGCTCGGGCTCCGGTCCTTCCTCGACGCCGGCGGATTCGGGGCCTTCACGACCAACTTCGAGGACCTGGGCGGGCTGAAGCAGCTGCCCGGCCTGGCGGTGCAGCGGCTGATGGCGGACGGCTACGGATTCGGCGCCGAAGGGGACTGGAAGACCGCGGTGCTGGTCCGGGCGGCCAAGGTCATGGGCGCCGGCCTGTCCGGCGGCGCGTCGCTGATGGAGGACTACACCTATGACCTGACGCCGGGCCGCGAGTGCATCCTCGGCGCGCACATGCTTGAGGTATGCCCGTCGCTCACGTCGGCCAAGCCGCGGCTGGAGATCCATCCGCTGGCCATCGGCGGCCGCGAGGACCCGGTCCGCCTCGTCTTCACCGCGGATCCCGGGCCGGGCGTCGTCGTCGCGCTGTCCGACATGCGCGACCGCTTCCGGCTCGTCGCGAACGTCGTCGAGGTGATCCCGCCCGCCGAGCCGCTCCCCCGGCTTCCGGTGGGGCGTGCGGTGTGGCGTCCGGAGCCGGACTTCCAGACGTCCGTGACCTCCTGGCTCCAGGCAGGCGCAGCGCATCACACGTGCATGTCCACGGCGGTGGGCATCGAGGCGTTCGCGGACTACGCGCGGATGGCTGGCACGGAACTGCTGGTCATCGACGAGACAACCACAGCGCGGGAGTTCGAGAACCGGATCCGCGCGAACGCCGCCTACTACCGGCTGGCGCGCGGAATCTGACGGCTAACGCTGCTTTTCGGCGAGGAGGGCCAGGTCCCAGGGCAGGATGGCGCCAGGCGGGACGAACTCGCGGACGGAACGCGGGACCAGGCCCGCGTCACCGAAGGCCTGCAGGAAGCTGGCCAGGGTCTTGTGGTGGAAGCCGACCCGGCCGCCGATCTTCGACCCGTCCCCCGAGACGCGGTCGGCCCATCCGCCCGTGCCGGAGCCGCCCGTGTCAGAGCCAGCGGCGCCGTAGCCGGGCGTGAAGGTCAGCGACTGGTCCCGCTGCTCGTCCAGGCGGTACACGAACGGCCCGACGTAACACGGATGAACGCCCAGGTAGGCGAAGCGGCCGCCGGGACGCAGGCAGCGGGCTACCTCGCGGACCACAGCGGCGAAGTCCTCGGTGTCGGTCTGGAAGTACATCCCGGTGGCCACGTTCACGCAGGCGTCAGGTACTGGAAGGTGCCTGGCGTCGGCCCGTACGGCGGCGGTCAGCCGGGACCGGGCGTACCGCAGCTGGTCAGCGGAGATATCGAAGCCGACGGCGCGGTAGCCCGCCTCGCGCAGGAGACGGCCAGCCCGCCCGGTGCCGCAGGCCACATCGATGCATACAGCTCCCCCGCCAGTGCCTAGGCATTCCCGGAACCAGGACTCCTGCTCCTCAAGGTGGAACGCGGAGAAGCTCGCGTCATACCAGTCGGAATGGCCGTCGTACCGCGCGATTCCAGGCCTCATGCGGATCAGGCTAGCCTGGCTGCCAGCCTCTGATCAGGTCGTCCGGTCCGTAACGAGCATCGACGGCAGGACTGTCGATGCCACTACGTGCGTAACCAGAGCACGAGCCTTCCTCGTTCGGCGGGTGGTGATCGCCGCCGGATAACGGGGACGAAACATCTTCGATACACCCTCTTGACCGGATATGCCGGAAAGATCTAGCGTTCTAGAGCGAACGTTCGCTCAGATCAGGAAAAGGTTTACCTGAGCGAGGAACCCGGCGGAGGGACGCGATGGCCCGGCGGCGCTACGTGTCGATCAAGGAAGTGGCGGCGCGCGCCGGGGTCAGCTTCCAGACGGCCAGCAAGGTTCTCAACGGCGGCGTCGTACGCGTCTCGGTAGAGACCGAGGAGCGGATCCTGACCGCCGCGGCCGAGCTCGGGTACCGGCCGAACACGATCGCCCGGAGCCTGGTCCAGCGGGCCACCGCCACCATCGGGCTGGTCGCCAGCGACGCCACCGACGTGGCCATCGCGCAGGCCTCGGTGGCCGCCGAGCAGGCCGCGCGCAAGAACGGGCACTCCGTGCTGGTCGGGCACCTGGCGGCGGGCGGCGCGGACGGGGCCGACATCGTGCGGACGCTGATCGAGCGCCGGGTGGACGGCATTATCGCCGCCGCGCCCGAGGTCGAGGAGGACACCGAGGTCGCCGACCTGCTCCGGCGGTACGTGCCGTCGGTCAGCCTGCAGGCGGTGCCCGGCGGCGGCGTCCCGCTAGTGGGGTCCAACCACCGGGAGACCGGGCGGCTGGCAGCCACCCACCTCCTCGGATTGGGGCACACCTCGATCGGCACGGTCACCGGCACGTTCCGGCGGCGGGTCACCCGCAGCCGGCTGCACGGCTACGAGGACGCGCTGCGCGACGCGGGGCTCGAGCCGAGCGAGGACCTGGTGGCCGAGGGCGACTGGACCCCGCAGGGCGGCGCCGTCGCGACCCGGCTGCTGCTCGAACGCTCGCCCGGGCTCACCGCGATCTTCGTGCACAGCGACGTGATGGCCATCGGCGTGCTGTCCGCGCTGTGGCAAGCCGGGCGCAGGGTGCCTGCCGACGTGGCCGTGGTGAGCTGCGACGACATCCCGTTCGCCGAGTTCCTGACGCCGCCGCTGAGCACCGTGCGCATCCCGCTGGCGGAAACCGGCCGGCAGGCGGTCGAGTTGCTGCTGCGCAGCATCGCGGGCGAGCCGGTGCCCGAGCGGACGCCGCTGCTGCCGGTGGAGCTGATCGTCCGCGATTCCTGCGGAGGGCGGAACATCCCCACGACGAAGGAGCGCCATTGACCCGGATCGCCATTGATCCTGCCCGGCCCGTCGGGCGGCTCGACCGGAAGGTGTTCGGCGGGTTCGTCGAGCACCTCGGACGGTGCATCTACGGCGGACTGTACGAGGAGGGCTCGCCGCTGTCCGACGACCGCGGCTTCCGCAAGGACGTGCTCGGCCTGCTCCGCGAGCTGCGGCTCGGGGTGCTGCGCTGGCCGGGCGGGAACTTCGTCAGCAACTACCACTGGGCCGACGGGATCGGCCCGAAGGACGCCCGGCCGCGCCGCCCCGAGCTGGCCTGGGGCGGGGAAGAATCCAACCGGTTCGGCACCGACGAGTACCTGGCCTACTGCGCCGAGCTCGGCACCGAGCCCTACATCTGCCTGAACATGGGCACCGGGACGCTGGAGGAAGCGCTCGCCTGGGTCGAGTACTGCAACTCGGCCGCGAACACCGCCTGGGCCGCGCGGCGGCGGGAGAACGGCCGGGACGAGCCGTGGCGGGTCACCTACTGGGGCCTGGGCAACGAGATGTACGGCGACTGGCAGGTCGGGGCGTTCACCGCCGAGGAGTACGTGCGCGAGGCGACGCGGTGGGCCCGGGCCATCCGGATGCTCGACCCGCAGGCCAAGCTGGTCAGCTGCGGGATGAACGGCTGGAACGAGTGGGACCGGGTGGTCATCGACGGGATGGCCTCGCTGGTCGACTACCACTCGCTGCACATCTACACCGGCAGCGACGACTACTGGACCAACGTGCTGCAGCCGCACCAGGCCGAGCGCGCGATCCGGTGCACGCGGGCGCTGATCGAGCGCGCCGCCTACCGGCAGAAGCTCGCCGCGCCGCCGCGGATCGCCTACGACGAGTGGAACGTCTGGTACCGCCAGATGACCGGCGCGCTCGAGGAGCGGTACACCTTCGCCGACGCGCTGGCCGTGGGGACCTACCTGAACATCTTCACCAGGAACTGCGACTGGGTGCAGATGGCCAACCTGGCGCAGATGGTGAACGCCATCGCGCCCATCGTCACCAGCCCCGAAGCCGCCGCCGTGCAGCCGATCTGGTACCCGGTGCTGCTGCACAGCCAGGCAGCGCTCGACCTGGCGGTGGACGTGCATGTGAACGGCCCGGTGGTCAGCCCGGACTTGCCCGCCGGGGCGAGCAGGTGGCCGTTCCGGGTAGGTGACCTGGGACCGTTCGGTCTCATTGATGCTGCCGCGACGGTCAGCGGGCCCGATGTTAACGCTCACAGCGTCGCGGTGACGCTGGTCAACCGCAGCCCCGAGGAAGAACTGGCCGAGGTGCTGCTGCGTGATTTCACCTTTGCCGGGCCCGCCCAGATCAGGACCGTCACGGCGGCCCGCCCCGGCGACCCCCGCACGCTGCCCGACGTGGAGACAGCGCAACTGGAAGAGGGATCGGAAGACCCGAAGGACGGGATGGTGGCCGTCCGGCTGCCACCCCGGTCGTTCACCGTCATCGAGGCCGCGATGACCGACAGGTAGCAGCCAG
>DAIOWL010000133.1:0-10187 GCA_036758545.1 Streptosporangiaceae bacterium
CCGATGAATACGACTGCATGATCAGTCCGCTGCTGCACCGCCTGTTCGAGGGCGCTGACACTCGCTCGCTGGCCGACTGGATCAGCCGCGAACGGGCATCTCACTTCGGCGCCGGACCTGACGACGCCCAGGACATGCGGCTCGCCGAATCGCTCACCGCGTGGTGGGAGCGGCGCCGGGCCGAAGCCTGCCGGCAATAGGCGCACCCGAAGCGAGTGTCGGCGCGCTCGCCTGCCGTGATAGACAGGCCTGCATGGGGAAAATCGTGGTCTCCGCCGAACGCGTGGTCGATGCGCCTGCGGATACGGTCTACCACTATGTCGCCGACATGCGCGATCATCACCCGCGTTTCCTGCCTCCGGAGTTCTCGGATTTCCGGGTGGAATCCGGTGGCACGGGCGCCGGCACCATCACGCGGTTCACGGTGACCGCGGGCGGCCGGACTCGCGAGTACCGGATGAAGGTGGACGAGCCTGAACCGGGCCGGGTCCTGACCGAGTCCGATACCGGCTCCAGCCTGGTCACCACGACCACGGTCTCCCCCCAGGACGGCAACTCGCTCGTGCAGATCCGCACGACCTGGGATGGTGCCGGGGGGATCGGGGGCTTCTTCGAGCGGATGTTCGCGCCGCGGGTGATGCGGGCTGTCTACGCGGACGAGCTGGAGCGGCTGAATGCGTACGCGCGCGATCAGCCGCCGGGATAAGCCGGCCACCTCTATGACCGGTCTCGCATTCGCGCTTCATAGTCAGCGAACGGTTCAAGTCCGGCTTCTGCGCGGCGCTCGTCCAGCCGTTCCCGGTCCTCGATCGGGGAAGGCACGAGTTCACCTTCGGTGACGGTGAACTGGGTGCCGTACAGCTGAGGCTGGTCGGCATTAACCCGCACCCTGTCCTCCAGGTAGGCCAGGTGGGTCCGCGACGCCTGCCCTTGGGCGGCCGCGCTGCGCAGGGCATGCAGGAAGGCTCGCTGCTGGACGGGATCATGGTCGGTGTGCTGGGCCAGCAGCCACGCCGCCCCGGCGCCATCCTCACCGACCAGCGTCCGCCCCGGCCAGCCCCGGGCGCTGAGAACGTCCGCGAGCCACCGCGTGTTGTCCTCATCGATGCGCTGCCACTCCGCGGCCAGCTCGTCAGGGAGCCGGACCCTATAACCGCCCGGCTGCGAGGACACCAGATTGCGGATCCGCTGATCTTCATCACGCCGGGCCAGCAGCTCCCGCCTCAGCTCGTCATCCACGCAGCAATTCCACCGCGCCGCGCTCGGCAGCGGAAGACCGCAGGCGTGATTCTGCATCGCGCCCGGCTGATGGCCCGGACCGCCGGTACGGTGCAGGTGTGACTGCGACGCGCGTGATCCTGGTGTCGGACACTCACCTATCGCCGGCCGCGCCGGAAGCCGAAGCCAACTGGGATGCCGTGCTCCGCTACATCGGCGCGAACACCCCCGACGTCGTCATCCACCTCGGCGATCTCACCCTCGACGGGGCGCGAAACCCTGCTGACCTGCATTATGGCCGTCAGCAGCTCGACCGGCTGCCCGTGCCCTGGTACGCGATTCCCGGCAACCACGACATCGGCGACAACCCATGGCCCGGCGCGTCAGGGGACTTTACCGTGGATGCCGGCCGGTGCCAGCGGTGGCTGGACGTCGTCGGCACCGACCATTGGTCGGTGCCGCTGAACGGATGGACCTTGCTCGCGATCAACGCGCAGCTCCCCGGATCGGGCCTCGACGCCGAGGCTAGGCAATGGTCATGGCTCGAGGAGCAACTGAGCGAGCTCAGCCAGAACCAGCGCGTCGTGCTCATCACGCACAAGCCGGTGACCGCGACCGACACGGAGCTGGCCGCCTCACCGGCCTACCGGTTCCTGCCGCCGTCGGCTCGTGACCGTCTTCGCGGCCTGCACTCGCAAACGCCGCTGGCCCTGGTGATGAGCGGGCATGTGCACCAGTACCGCAGGCTCCGCCTCGATGGCACCGATCACCTGTGGGCACCCAGCACATGGGCGGTTCTCCCGGACCAGGTGCAGCCCACGCTGGGAGCAAAGCGGTGCGGGATCGTGTCACTCGATCTCGCCAGCGGCACGTCACCAGAACCGGTGCTGGTTGAGCCGGACGGCATCGCGCAGCTGACCGTGGGCACCGACATACCCGACCCCTACCACAGCTGACCTCATAGGGCTCAGTCGTCTACGAGCCGGAATTCCTGCGCTACGACAAGGGTGTCGTCTCCGACCGTGAAACCGGGATCCCCCAGAGCCTGGCGCAGCTCGGCCGAGTGCCAGAACCGCTCATGGCCGGCCCGCCATTCCGCGACCGAGGTGTATCCCTCGCCCTCGCCCAGCGCGTGGTCCAGGTCCACATCGGCGAGGCGGATCACCCGCACCGCGGTCGTCTCGATAATCGCGACCGGGCGGCCGGCCGAGTCGACCACAGCCTGGCGCAATCCCGGGCCCGGCAGCGGCTCGTTCTCGTGCTCGTAGTCTGCGACCAGCCCGGTCGTCGTGGTCTTCTCGCCCGCCAGGATCGCGCCGACGAGCTGATCGCGCAGCGGTCCCGGGAAGGCGAACTCCGCGACTGGCAGATCGTCGGCGGGCATGGCGGCAAGCCTACCGACCCGCAATCGCCTGAGATCGGCCCGGCTTGGGCCATCGGGTCCGGGCGGCGATCAGATCGGCGGTCTCCTCGACGGTAAGCCCGTCGGTGTCGATACGCAGGGCGCCGGTGATGGCGCGTTCCAGGGCTTCGGCCTCTGCTGCCGCGCTGGCGGCGACTCGGAGCAGGTAGGCAGGGGGCTGTCCCGCCAGCGGGTCGCCCGGTTGAGGCCAGCTGCCACCGTGCCCGCGGAGCATGATCCGCCGCGTCAGCTCAGCGGCTCCGGCGTGTAGCCGGAGCAGCGTGACGGCCGCGCGGGGCAGCGCGTCGGCGTACACCTTCGCGGCAGCTTCGCTCTCGACCGGACCGGCCGCGATCAGGCACTCAGCCCCGGCGGCGCGGTACGTGTGCCAGATGGCCGCCAGGTTGCGGGCCTTGAGCCGGTGGCCGCCGCCCTCGCCGGCCGGGACGGGATGGCAGAAGCCGATCTGGTCGAGATCGATATAGGCCGCGGCGGATCCGGCGCGCAGCGTCCTGCGGTAGACCTCGAATCCAGCCGTCGACTTGCCGACGCCGGTCGCTCCGCACAGCACCAGGACCGGTCCGTCAGCGGTAGTCGCCGGGCTGTCGTCCGGCTCTGCTTCATCCGGGCGGCCCGGGCCGGCCGGGATGGGCCATCCGGCGATGCGCTCCCGTACCAGCCGCGCCGCCTCGGCGGCCGCCACGCCGCTGGTGTCGACGCACACGTCAGCGACGTCGCTCGCGTCCATGGCGCCGGCCTGGCTCAGGACCTCGTCCAGCAGGCCGATCTGGCCGCCGCGCCCGAGAAACCGCTGCCTGAGCTCATCGCGGCCGGCCCGCAGCCGGCACACGGTCACGGCGGCCCGCGGGATCAGGCCGGCGTGCACGCCGCGATCAGGGTCGACGACGCCGGACACGATGACGCACCGGGCACCTGCCGCCCGGTAGGTCGCCACGACCGCACCGAGGTTCCGTGCCTTCATCCGGTGCCGTCCCGGATCCGATGCGGGCTCGGGGTAACACATGCCCAGCTGGTCGATGTCCACGTAGCCGACTTCAATTCCGGCCTGGGTGAGCTGGGTGAATATCTCCCAGCCGACGGTGCTCTTACCGATTCCCGGCGGCCCGCACAACCACAGGACCGGGATCAGATCGCTGATCACCACGCCGGCCCCTGCGGCGCTAGCTGGTCAGGGGGGCGGGGTGCGGGCGCCAGCTCGGTTGCTGGGGGTGACCGGGGAGCTCGATCCGGCCGCCGGCCCACTGCAGCGCGGTCCACGGGTCGGATTCGGCCAGGTCGATGGGGGCTTGCGGGAAGATGCGCGCCAGCACGCGGCGGCAGACGTCGCGCGGCGGGTCGAGGCTGAGGCCGAAGCTCTGGGCGATGTCGTTGCCGTGCAGCAGGGCCTCGTGGCAGCCCATCCCGGCGAAGCCCTCCGGGTCGGCCATCCCGGCCGGGTGGTACGCCCGGACGTGGGCGCGGGACGTACGCACCATGGACGCCAGGACGCGCCCGCCGGTCACGGCGAACTCCAGCACCTCGGCCGGCGAGGCGCCCTTCTCGGCGGTCGCGACGGCGCGGACGTAACGGCCGCTGGGCTGGACCGCGAGCTGCCACGCGTAGGACATGAGGCAGTCCCCGATGTGCTCGGCGGTATGCCAGCAGTCCCATTCCAGGGTGCCCGCGCGCACCGACCAGTCCCGGTCGGTGATGGGCAGCAGCCCGCTCATCACGCATGAGATCACGCTGTCAAGATCATCGGCGGTCACTGTCATGGTGACTTCGAGCCTACGGTCATTACCGGCCAGGCACGACCAGTTCACCATGAGTCAGGATCCACACCCCGATGTGGTGACCTGAGTAACTGGCGCGGGGGCACGCGCCCGGACCGTTCGGACTAAAGGAACTGGGCCTTGACCTCGACCTTGAGGACCTTGCCGACCTTGGAGCGGGGCAGGTCCGGCCAGACCTCGACCTGCTTGGGGGCCTTGACGCTGCCCAGCCGGTCCTTGACGAAGGCGCGGATCTCGTCCTCGGTCACGGCCTGGCCGGCACGGAGCTGGACGACGGCGGTGACGCGCTCGCCCCACTTCTCGTCGGGCAGCCCGATGACCGCGCAGTCTTGCACGGCCGGATGGGCCAGCAGGACCTGCTCCACCTCGGCCGAGTAGACGTTGAAGCCGCCGGTGATGATCATGTCCTTGGCCCGGTCGACGATGAAAAGGACATTGTCCTTGTCGAGGTATCCGATGTCCCCGGTGTGATGCCAGCCGTACCTGGCGGCTTCCGCCGAGGCCAGAGGGTTCTTGTAGTAGCCGGCCATGACCAGCGGCCCGCGGGCTACGATCTCGCCGCGCTCACCCGGGCCAAGCAGGTGGCCGGCGTCGTCCATGATGGCCACGGTCGTCAGCGGGGTGGGCCGCCCGGCTGAGGACAGGCGCTCGGTGGCGACGGAACCGTCGTCGCGGAAGTGTTCGGCGGGCGCGAGCGTGGAGATCATCATCGGAGCCTCGGACTGACCGAAGAGCTGGCCCATGACCGGCCCGATCTTCGTCAGCGCTTCTTCCAGGCGGCTGGCCGACATCGGGGCCGCGCCGTACCACAGGCACTGCAAGCTAGCCGTGTCGGTCTCGGCCAGGCTGGCGTGGTCGAGCAGCATGTAGATCAGCGTCGGCGGCAGGAACGTGTGGGTGATCGCGTGTTTCTCGATCAGCGCGAGGAACTCCGCCAGGTCCGGCCTGGGCATGATGACGATCTCGCCGCCGAGCGTCATGACCGGGAAGCACAGCACGCCCGCCGCGTGGGTCAGCGGCGCCAGGGCCAGGTAGCGCGGCCGCGGCCGGAACGGGTAGCTCATCAGCGTGAGCGCGGACATCGTCTCGATGTTGTGCCCGGTGAGCATGACGCCCTTGGGCCGGCCCGTCGTGCCCCCGGTGCCGACCACCATGACGATGTCGTCGAGGGGTTCGGCCTGCCAGGGCTCGGCTGGCTCGGAGCCGATCCACAGGTCGAACGGGGTGGCGTTCGGTGGCTCCCCGTCGAGGCAGACCAGGGTAGTGAGCTTCGGCAGGTCGGGCAGGATCTTAGCCACCAGCGGGGCGAAGGCGGCCTGGAAGATCAGGCACGTGCAGTCGAAGAAGTCGAGCAGGTCACGGTTCTCCGCCGCCTCGTTGCGCGGGTTGACCGGGCACCACACCGCGCCGGCCCGGGAGATGCCGAACACGCAACTGAAGGCGACCGGGTCGTTCGCCGACAAGATCGCGACCTTGTCGCCGGGCGCGATCCCGCTGCTGTCCAGGGCGCGGGCCACCCGCCAGGACAGCCGCTGGACGTCGAAGTAGGTCAGCGTGCGCCCGGCCGTGGTCAGGCAGGGTGCATCCGCGCCCAGGGAGGCACCCTTGTCGAGGAAGTCGGTCAGGAGCACGCTGCTCGCCCCTTAGTGGTGGACGGTGAGGTTGGGCTCCATGACCAGGCCGAAACTGCGCATCGCGCCGAGCAGCTCACGGTGGCCGAAGGCCTGGCAGCCGGACGCGAAACCGGTCCGCTTCGGCGGCTGCTGGAGCAGCGAGTACGCCCCGTACGCCTGCATCAGGCCGGTCTGCTTGTAGTTGGAGTTGCCGTGGATCACGCAGTGCGCGCGGCCCAGCGGCCCGGACGCGTGCACCGAGTCCAGCGAGGTGTTGATCCTGGTGACCTCGCGCGGCGGCATCTGGTTCATCACGCCGGCCGCCTGCTCGTTGATCACCCGGAGCTTCTCGCTGTCCGGCAGGCCCTCGATCTGCGCCAGGACGCCCTTGACGATCTGCGGCACGCCGAGCATGAGCGGACGGTTGAACACGCCGCCCAGCGCCTTGACGTTGGCCACCCGCGGGTCGTGCTTGAACCACACCGGATGCGACATGCCGCCCCACGGCAGGGCCAGGCCGATCTCATGCTGTCCCGGGATCGCCACGTCGTACAGGCCGGCGTCGGCGGGCCATTCCGCGTACTGGTTCTGCTCCAGGTAGTACGCCTTGGACAGGCACGCGTTGACCAGGATGGTCCGGGTGGAGGCCACCGTCGGCGTGCCCTTCCAGAAGACCAGGACGTCGAGCGTGTCGACGCCGGGCTTCTCCAGGCAGAGCTGGGCGGCGATCTCGCTGGTGGTGTACATCTGGGCGATGCCCGGGGCGAGGAGGAGGTTTTTCTCGGCCATCCGCTGGCTGTATTCCTCGTCGCAGACGATCAGCCAGTCCTGTTCCCCGGTGGTGTCCAGGTAGTGGCAGCCGGTGTTGATGCAGGCCTCGACGACCTCGCGGCCGTACTGGGCGAACGGGCCGACGGTGTTCAGGACCACCTGCGCCCCG
The DNA here is from genome assembly GCA_036758545.1 of Streptosporangiaceae bacterium. Classification (GTDB taxonomy): domain Bacteria; phylum Actinomycetota; class Actinomycetes; order Streptosporangiales; family Streptosporangiaceae; genus Palsa-504. The sequence continues at coordinate 6,967 of DAIOWL010000133.1, forward strand.
TCGAATAGCTCGGACAGCGGCTCGACATCATGCGAGACCTCGACGATGTCGTGCTCGATGGTGTCGATGCCGGGGACCTTGTCCATCGCTTCCTGGATACGAGCCTTGTCCCGGCCGGCCGCGATGAACGGGACGTTGTACTCGCGCAGGTACTCGCAGACCAGGCGGCCGGTGTAACCGGAGGCGCCGTAGACGACGACAGGCTTGCTCATGCTGGTTATCCTCTCGCTCTAGCTCACATGCCCATGCCGCCGTCGACGGGCAGCCCGGCACCGGTGACGAAGCGGGACGCGTCGGAGGCGAGGAAGACCACGGCGTCGGCCATGTCCGCAACCTCGCCCAGGCGGCCCTGCGGGGTGAGCCCGACCACGGCGCCGATGGCGTCGGGCACGCTCGGGAACAGGCCGAGCGCCACCACGTCCTGGGCGAGCTGGTTACCCATCTCGGTCGGGCACAGGCCCGGGTAGATGGAATTCACCCGGACGGCGTAGCCGAGCTTGCCGGACTCCATGGCCGCGACCCGGGTCAGCCGGTCGATCGCGGACTTGGTCGCCGAGTAGACGGAGATGCCGGGGAACGCGATCGTGGCGGCGACCGACGCGATGTTGACCACGGCGCCACCGCGGCCAGCCGGGCCGCCGGGACGCATGGCGCGGAAGGCGTGCTTGATGCCGAGCGCGGTGCCCAGGATGTTGACGTCGAGCATCTTGCGGATGTCGTCCGGGTCCAGGTCCACGACCAGCTGGGTGATCTCCACGCCGGCGTTGTTGACCAGGATGTCCAGGCCGCCGAGCTCGGCGATGGTGCCCTCGACGCAGCGTTCCCAGCTGTGGTCGTCGGTCACGTTCAGCGGAAGGAACGCGGCGTCACCGCCGGTTTTCTTGATCGCGTCGACGGTGGCCTCGCCGAGTTCCTCGCGGATGTCGCCGATGACGACGGCGGCGCCGGCCCGGGCCAGTGCCTCGGCCATCCCGGCGCCGAGGCCGCGTGCCCCGCCGGTGACCAGGGCCTTGCGTCCGGTCAGGTCAAACACGCTCATGTGGCATCTCCTCCTCGAGACGACCCCGATCCGCACCGGGCTGAATGTGGCACCGCGCTGGTTGTCGCACCGCCGCCCTCCGCGGCGGTGCGACGTAGGTCACACTGTCACGCGGTCTTGACAGTCGTCAAGACTTTCTTGGACGCTTGTCAAGTTTTATCCTGTTCGTGGAGCGCTGCGCGGGATACAGTTGGTTCGGCCCGCAAGACGCGGGCCCTTGTGCGAGTGGACGGGAACCTAGTGCCGTGACGGACGTGGACCAGGTGGCCATGGTGCCCTCGGCTGTGGAGACGAACCGGGAGCGGGTCTCGCGGCGGCAGGTCGACAAGTTCGCCGAGCGGCGGGCGCAACTCGCCGACGCCGCGCTGCAGACGCTGGCCGAACTCGGCTACGCCCGGACCAGCCTGCGCGAGATCGCGCAGAACACCGAGTTCTCGCACGGCGTGCTGCACTACTACTTCAGCGACAAGGAAGACCTGATCACGCACTGCGTGCGCCAGTACGAGGCAGCCTGCGTGACCCGCTACGACGAGATCGTGGCGTCGGCGTCGTCGGCCGACGAACTCAAGCGGGAGTTCAGCGCGGCGATGGCGCAGACGCTGCGGACCGACGCGCCGATGCACCGGCTCTGGTACGACCTGCGGAACCAGAGCCTGTTCGAGGAATCGTTCCGCGCCGACGTGCTGGAGATCGACCAGCACCGCGAGGAGATGATCTGGCGGGTGATCAGCCGGTACGCCTCGTTCGGCGGGTTCTCGATCGCGTTGTCTCCGGGGGCGGCGTACGCGATCCTGGACGGGCTGTTCCAGCAGGCCCTGCTGCACCACCTGGCGGGGAATCCGGCCGCGGCGGAGGATCTGCGGGCGAACGTCGTGCGGGTCCTGGACGGCCTGGCGGTCCGCGCGACACCGGCCTGACGCCTGCCGTCCTCAGGCTGCCGTCCCCAGGCTCTCCCGGAGCCGGGAGAGCCTGGCGAGAATCTGGCTGACGCTCGGGTCGCGCAGACTGTCCAGGATTACCTGGGCTTCCTGCCAAGCTGTGCGGGCATCGTCCGGATGGCCCGCGGCGTGCAGGGTGTCGCCGAGATGGGTCAGCACCTCGGCCAGATCGGGACGGTTGCCGAGCTCGCGGAAGAGCCTGGCGCTGTGCTCATAGCACGTGATCGCCTGGTCATGCCGTCCGAGGCGGTGATAGGTATTGCCGAGGTGGTCCCACGTGCAGCATTCACCGTCGCGGTTGTCGGTCTCACGGTGCAAGGCGAGCGCCTGCTGGTAGCAGGCTAGGGCCTCTTCGTGCTCGCCGAGCACGCTGTGGCACCAGCCCGCGTTGCTGGTGGCGTTGGCCTGTCCGGCCTTGTGCCCGGCCGTCCGGAAGAGCTCGCGCGCCTGTAGCGTGTAGCGCAGTCCCTCGCGAGGATGGCCCTGCACCTCCTCGAGCATCCGGCCGAGATACAGCAGGGCGTGGGCCTGCCCGGCGCTGTCGCGGAGCCGCTGGTACAGGCCGAGGGCCAGCCTCAGGTGGGCGTCCGCGTCCGGGCCGGAGCCCAGGCAGACCTGCGCGGCCCCGAGGTCACGGTGGGCGTAGGCCTGCCCGGCCAGGTCGGCGCTGTGTTCGGCGGCGGCCAGAGCGGTGTGCAAGATGGCCACCCACTCCTCCCAGTACCCGCTCCGGTGCAGGTAGCGGCCCAGGATCCAGCCCAGCTGCCAGGCCCGCGTATCAAGCCTGGCGTCGGCCGCCAGGCGGACGGCCGCCGACACAACCGGGCGTTCGGCGACGAACCAGGCCAGCGCAGCCGCGCTGCCTGCATGCTGCTCAGGCTGCACCGCGTCGCGGGGCGGGGACAGCGTGAGCAGGTCCCGGCCCGGGCACAAGAGCCTGGCCGCGTCCTGCGCCGTGTACAGGTAATGGTCCAGCATCCGGCCGAGCGCAACATGCTGTGCTTCGCCGTCGCACGAGCCGACTTGCTCCCTGGCGTAGGCACGCAGCAGTTCGTGGAGGGAGAACCGCGCGGGTACTTGCTCGGCGGCCAGATGCGTAGCCGTCAGCTCTTCGAGGCACCGGCGCGCCTGGCCGGGTGTGACCCCGGCCAGGCTGGCGGCGGCGGCCACGGTGATGTCCGGTCCCGGGTGCAGGCCAAGCAGCCGGAACATCCGGGCAGCGGGCTCGCTGAGGTGGCGGTAGG
>DAIOWL010000133.1:10197-11176 GCA_036758545.1 Streptosporangiaceae bacterium
CGATCGGCAGCAGCAGGATCACCACGGCGCTGACGTAGATCCCGCGCCGGGCCCACGTCCAGTTGACATGCTGCAGCCACTCCCAGTCGAGGCGCTGGGCCAAACCCGGGAGCGGTGGCTTCTTGCGCGGCGGACCCGGGGGGCGCTTCGGGGGGCCACCGGTCGGTCCGCTCGGCGGCGACCCGCTCGCTGCCCAGCCGACGGCTCAGCAGGGTACGGGCCTCGGCGCCGGTGAGCACGTCGACGGTGAGCAGGCGGGCGCCGTCGGTGGCGGCCAGGCCGGTCAGCTCGTTACGGCTGGTCACCAGGACTAGGCAGCCAGCGGAGCCGGGCAGCAGCGGGCGGACTTGAGCGGCGTCGCGGGCGTTGTCGAGCAGGATCAGCATCCGCTGGCTGGCCAGAAGGCTCCGGTACAGCCCGGCCTGAGCCTGCGCCCCGGCCGGAATACGCACGGCGGGTACGCCCAGCGCGTCCATGAACTCGCGGATCGCCTCGGCGGGCCGCAGCGGCGCACCCGACGAGTCGTAGCCATGAAGGTCTACGTACAGCTGCCCGTCGGGAAATCGCTTCGCGACCTGATGCCCCCAGTGCACCGCCAGCGCGGTTTTGCCTACCCCGGCCATCCCGCTGATCAGCACGGTCTCCGAGGATTCCGCGCTGGACCTGTCCAGTAGCCCGGTCAGCATCGCGAGCAGGCCGGCCCGTCCGGTGAAGTGCGGCACGCCCGCAGGCAGTTCCCGAGGTGGGCGGACCGGGGCAGGACGGGCCGCGGCCGGGGCCTGCCGCGGGAGAGCCAGGGTGGGATCGCCGGTCAGGATCTGCTGGTGCAGTTCCCGCAGCCCGGGCCCGGGTTCGGCGCCGAGTTCCTCGACGAGCACCTGGCGGGCGCGCTGATAGGCGGCGAGCGCTTCGGCCTGCGGTCCGTCACGGTAGAGGGCGAGCATGAGCTGGGCGTGCAGGCGTTCCCGGAGCGGATCAC
>DAIOWL010000134.1:0-11163 GCA_036758545.1 Streptosporangiaceae bacterium
CGGACGGCGCCTCGTCGACCAGCACCGGCACGCTTACGCCTATCCCGTTGGTTTCGGGGGGGTTCGGGGGGGTCGTCCCCCCCGGAGCCAGCAGAGCGGGGGTCACGACGTACTCGACCTTGGTGCCCAGCGCGCGCCCGGCCGCCCGGCCGAGCTCCTCCGGGCCCGCGCCCGCCCGCTCGGCCCGCCGCACCGCCTCGAGCCCTTGCTCCGCGCGAGCCATGGCACGCTCGGCGCTGCCGCCGATCTCCCCGTAGACCGCCCGGACCAGCGCGGCGAGATCGGCGTCAGCGGGGACGGACACCAGCGCGATGTCGGCATGCTCGGCGATGTCCAGCGCGGTCACCGCGGGCTGCCACGCCTCGGCCGAGAACGCCGCGACAGCGGCCACGCGGCGGATGGCGGCCCAGCGCAGCGCCATGTCCAGGCGGTAGTCGGTGACCTCGGCCGAGGCCAGCCGGGACAGCACGACGAAGCTGCCGGGCGGGGCGTCGTCCAGCTCGGCGAAGCGCTCGGCCAGCCGGACCACGGCGACGCCGCGGTCGCCGCCGCCGGGGCTGATCCGCCGCAGGCCGGCCAGCGGCGAGCCGGCCAGGATCTCATCAACGGTAGGCATGGCAGCCCCACCCTATGCTGATCGCACACATCCCTGGCGATCGAGGTGCACTCTGCCCATTACCTTCGGCGCCGGTGGCTGCGAGCATTGCTATGCATTCCCGCTTCGGCACACGACGTGATCATCACTCACGTCCTCACCTAGGTGCGTTTCAAGGGGCAGCGATGGAGCGCGAGACCGTATCCGGTCCGGACACGGAGGACGAGACGGCCATGCCGGAGTGGCGGGTCTACGCGTCCGAGTTCCCTCAGTGGTACGTCTGGCGCGGCGTTGCCGGGCACTACTACGCGCGCGTCCCACGCTCCAGCCCGCCGCGGGTGGTCCGCGCGCTGAACCCGGAAGACCTGCGGGAGGAGATCGCGCGCGCCGAAAACTCCCGCCGGCTGCTACTATCCGGGTCACGTTTCAGGAATCATTGCGCTTAACCGCGAAACCTGATTCGCCTCATCCGCCTTCCTACACCACTGCCCTGACATGAAGCGCCTGCTCGACCCTGACTCGTTGCGTGCCCTGGCGCGCGGCTGCGCCGTGCTCGGCGCCGGCGGTGGCGGCGACCCGTACCTCGGGCTGCTGCAGGCCCTGCAGGCCACCGAGGACTTCGGCCCCGTCCCCCTGGTGGACCTGGACGAACTGCCGGACGATTCCCTGGTCATGCCGTGCGGCGCGATCGGCGCGCCGACGGTCAGCGTGGAGAAGATCGAGAACGGGGACGAAGGCGGCCGGCTGCGCGAGCACCTGGAGGAGCTCACCGGGCGCCGGGTCGCCGCGCTCATGGCCGCCGAGATCGGCGGCGCGAACGGCCTGCTCCCGATCACCTGGGCCGCCCGGATCGGGCTGCCGGTCGCGGACGCCGACGGCATGGGCCGGGCCTTTCCCGAGGTGCCCCAGGTCACCATGCACCTGGCCGGGATCGCCCCGAGCCCGGCCGTGATGACCGACGAACGCGGCAACCTGGTCATCTTCCAGACGGTCTCCGGCCACTGGATGGAACGCCTGGAGCGTGCGGCGGCGGTGGAGTTCGGCGGGTCCGCGTCCTCGACGGAGTTCTCGATGACCGCGGCGCAGGCGCGAGGCGCGACCGTGCGCGACTCGGTCTCGCTGGCGATCAGGATCGGGGAGGCCGTCAGCCGCGCGCAGGAAAGCCCGGTGGACGCCCTGATCGCCGAGCTCGGTGCCTTCCGCCTGATCACCGGGAAGGTCCTGGACGTCGAGCGCAGGACGACGAGCGGGTTCGCCCGCGGCTCGGTCGTGATCGAGGGCCTGGGCGTGGACACGGGCCGGCTGATCAGGCTGGAACTGCAGAACGAGAACCTAGTGGCGCTGGAGCGCGGCCATGTTCTCGCCTCGGTGCCTGACCTGATCACGGTGCTGGACAGCGAGACGGCCGGCGCGATCGCGACCGAGCGGATCGCCTACGGCCAGCGGGTCACCGTGATCGCCTTCGGCTGCGACCCGGTCTGGCGGACCGAAGAGGGGATCGCGGTCGCCGGGCCACGCGCGTTCGGCTACGAGTTCGACTACCTGCCCGTGGAGGAGCTCGCCGGTGCCACCGCCTGACTGCCGTCTCGGTGTCGACGTCGGCGGCACCAACACCGACGCCGTGATCATGAACGCCGCCGACCGGGTGCTCGCCAAGGCCAAGGTGCCGGGCACGGCCGACATCACGTCCGGGATCGTGGCCGCGATCGACGCCGTGCTCGGCACGCCCGGGGTCGAGCCGCAGCGGATCAGCCACGTCATGCTTGGCACCACCCACGCGACCAACGCCGTCCTGGAGCGCAGGAACCTGCGGCGGGTGGCGGTGCTCAGGATCGGCGGCCCCGCCACCTACAGCATCAGGCCCATGTTCGGCTGGCCGCGGGATCTCGTCGACGCGGTCTCGGTCGGGGCCGAGATCGTGGACGGCGGGATCGAGTTCGACGGCCAGGACCTGTCCCCGCTGGACACCGACGCCATCGCGCGGTTCCTCGGCCGGGTGGGGGACAAGGCCGACGGGATCGTGATCACCAGCGTGTTCGCCCCGGTCTCGGCGCGGCACGAGATGCTCGCTGCCGAGGTGGTCAAGCGGGAGCTCGGCGAGGTGCACACCTCGCTGAGCCACGAGATCGGCTCGATCGGCCTGCTCGAGCGGGAGAACGCCACGATCCTCAACGGTGCCCTGGCCGGGGTAGCCCGCGACGTGGCCGGCGCGATGCTGGATGCCCTCACCGCGCACGGGCTGCGGCCGGTCACGTTCTTCGCGCAGAACGACGGCACGCTGATGAGCCTCGACCAGGCCCTGCGGTATCCGGTGCTCACCATCGGCAGCGGGCCGGCCAACAGCGTCCGCGGCGCCGCCTTCCTCACCGGGATCTCGGACTCGCTGGTCGCCGACGTCGGCGGCACCTCTACCGACCTCGGCGTGCTGACCAACGGGTTCCCGCGCGAGTCGGCGCAGGGGGTGGAGATCGGCGGCGTCCGGACCAATTTCCGGATGCCGGACCTGGTCACGATCGCGCTCGGCGGCGGCACGGTGGTCTCCGGCGACCCCGGCGACGTGCGTATCGGGCCGCGCAGCGTCGGTTACCTGATCCAGCAGGACGCGCTGATCTTCGGCGGGACGACCCCCACGCTGACCGACAGCGCGGTCCTGGCCGGCCGGGCGGACATCGGCGGGGCGCCGGGCGGAGCCGACCGGGCCGGCCGTCACCGGCGGATGCTCTCCGAGGCGCTGGCCCAGGCCGACGTGATGCTGGCCGAGGCGATCGACCGGGTGAAGACCTCCAAGGAGGACCGTCCGCTCATCGCCGTGGGCGGCGGCAGTATCCTGGTCCCGGACCGGATACCCGGCGTCAGCGAGATCGTCCGGCCGGAGCACTTCGACGCGGCGAACGCGGTCGGCGCCGCCATCGCGTCGGTCAGCGGCCAGGTGGACCGGATCTTCCACCTCGGCCCCGACGGCAGGCAGGCCGTCCTCGACGAGGCACGGGACGAGGCCCGCGAGCGGGCCGTCGCCGCCGGTGCCGACCCGGGGACGGTGCAGATCATCGAGGTGGACGAGATCCCGCTCGCCTACCTCACCTCTCCCGCGGTCCGGATCCGGGTCAAGGCGGCAGGCACCCTGGGCGGCGTGTCGGCTGAGTCGCACAGCACATCGGAGGCATCATGAAGCGTCATCGCGGACGGCTGATCGCAGTCGCGGCCGCCGCCGTGCCGGTCCTCGCGCTGACTGCCTGCGCCGGCTCGACCACCCCGGCCAGCACGCAGAAACCGGTCAACAAGGTGTTCACCTACGACACCACCGCCCCGGTGATGGTGGACGGGTGGGACCCGGCCACCGAGTACTCCGACGGCATCATCGCGATGAGCGAGATGTACGAGACGCTCACCCGGTACAACTCCGCCACCAACACGGTCGGGCCGCTGCTGGCGACCAGCTGGTCGTCCGCTGACGGCGGCAAGACCTGGACCTTCCACCTCCGGCACGGCGTGACCTTCCACACCGGCCGGCCGCTGACGGCGCAGGCGGCCAAGGCCGCGATCCAGCGCACCATCAAGCTGAACGGCGGCGCCTCCTACATCTGGGCCGCGGTCAAGACGATCGACACGCCCGACCAGTACACCCTGGTCTTCCACCTGAGCTACCCGTCCCCGCTGGCCCTGCAGGCCTCGGCTGACTACTCCGCCTACATCTACGACACGCAGGGCCCGGCCGGCCAGACGGGCAACGCGTTCACCAGCTGGCTGAACGCCGGGCACGACGCGGGCACCGGCCCGTACACCGTCCAGACCTGGAACAAGGGCCAGGAGTTCGAGGTCTACCTGAAGCAGTTCGGCAAGTACTGGGGCGGCTGGTCCGGCTCGCACTTCACCAAGGTGGTGTTCCGCGTGGTGCCGCAGGACACCACGGCCGCGCAGCTGCTCCGCTCCGGGCAGGTCACCTTCATCGAGCAGATCGGCCCGTCGCTGTGGTCCTCGTTCAAGGGTGACTCCAGTATCACCACGGTCAGCTCGCCCTCCTGGCAGAACCTGCTCGCGCAGCTCAACGTCAAGGCCCTCAGCCTGCCGGTCCGCCAGGCGATCTTGTACGCGATCGACTACCGCGGCATCGTCGCGGCGCTGCGCGGCGCGGGCGTCCAGTCCAGCGGCATCGTCCCGCCCGGGATGTTCGGGCACTTCAGCGACCTGCCGGACTACTCCTTCGACAAGACCAAGGCGGCGGCGCTGCTCAACCAGGCCGGCTACGGGCCCGGGAAGAAGGCCCTGAACCTGAGCCTGACCTACACCCAGGGCGACAGCAACGAGCAGGTCGTCGCGACCATCATCAAGTCCGACCTGGCCGCGCTGAACGTGAACCTCTCCGTCCAGTCGCTCGCCTGGCCGACCCAGTGGGCGAAGGGCAAGTCGACCAATCCCGCGCAGCGCCAGGACATCTTCCTGGAGTACTGGTGGCCGGATTACCCCGACCCGTATTCCTGGTTCTCCAACCTGCTGCTGACCGAGAGCCCGCCGTACTACAACCTGTCGTACTACTCGAACAAGTCCATGGACAACATGATCAACCAGGTCGAGCCGCTGACCGCGACCGACAAGAACGCCGCCGCGCAGCTGTACAAGAACATGCAGGTGACGATCATGCAGCAGGCGCCGCTCGACTCCTTGTACAACGCCAACTACCAGTACGCGATGCTCAGCGGGATCTCCGGCTTCCGGGTGGACCCGGCCTACCCGAACGTGGTCTTCGTGCACGACCTGAAGCCCTGACCTTATGGCCCGTCCCAGCCGAGCCGCCGGGTGATCCGGTACGTCATCCGCCGGGTCGCCCTGGCCGCCGTGGTCGTCGCGGGCGTGGTGATCCTGACGTTCGTGATCTCCGACGTGGTCCCGGGTGACCCGGCGGCCTCGTGGGCGGGTCCGCACGCCTCGGCCGCGCAGATCGCGCGCGCCCGCCATTACCTCGGCCTGGATCAGCCGCTGGCCGTGCGGATCGGCAAGTACTTCGCCGGGATCGTCAGCGGGAACTGGGGGACGTCCATCCACACCCACCGGCCGGTGCTCTCCGACATCGGGACGGCGGCGCCGGCCACGCTGGAACTTGTCATCGCCGCTCTGATCATCGCGGTGCTGGCCGGTATCCCGCTCGGTCTGGCCGCGGCCCGGTGGCCCGGCGGCGCCCTGGATCACGCCATCCGGGTCGGCTCGGTGCTCGGCGTCTCCATGCCGGTGTTCTGGCTGGCGCTGATCCTGCAGCTCGTCTTCGCCCAGCGGCTGCGGCTGCTGCCGGTGGCCGGCCAGTACGACCCGAACCTCGTCTTCAGCCATCCGCTCACCGTCCGCACCCAGTTTCCCGTGGTCGACAGCCTGATCAGCGGCAACTGGCCCATGCTGGGTAGCACGCTCGTCCACTTGGTGCTGCCCGCGCTGGTGGTGGCCGCCTATCCGGTCGGGGTGATCGCGCGGATAGTACGCGCGCAGGTGCTCGACACGGTGGGCGAGGCGCACGTGCAGATGGTGCGCTCGCTCGGCTTCCCCGAACGGACCGTGTTCGGCACGTTCGCCATGCGGCTGGCCTGGAACCCGGTGTCCTCGGTGCTTGCGCTTGTCTTCGCCTACTCGCTGGTCAACACGTTCCTGGTGGAGTCCATCTTCGACTGGCCCGGACTCGGCAGCTACGCGGCGGCGTCGGTGTCGACGCTGGACACCCCGGCGATCGTCGGCGTCACCCTGTTCGTCGCCGTCATCTACGTGGTCGCCAACCTGGTCGTGGACCTGGTCCAGGCGGCGCTCGACCCGAGGATCAGGCTCCGTTGACCGGGATCGGGATGAGCAGGTTCGGCCGGTTCCTGCGCGCCAATCCGCTGATCGCGACCGGCGGCGTGATCGCGCTGCTGATCGTGCTGATCGCTGTCGTCGCGCCGCTGGTCGTCCCGTATCCGGCCGACGCGGGCGCGGCCACCCATCCGGAGATAGCGCTGCAGGCGCCGTCGGCGCAGCATCTGTTCGGCACCGACCAGGTCGGCCGGGACGTGTTCTCCCGCGTGCTCGCGGGGGCCCGGGTGTCGCCCGTGGTGGCCCTGTTCGTGCTGGTGATCTCGTGTGTGGTGGGCATCTCGCTGGGCGTGCTGGCCGGGTACTTCGGCGGCGTCACGGATGAGATCATCATGCGGATCACCGACATCTTCCTCGCGTTCCCGCCGCTGCTGCTCGCGCTCGCCTTCGCCACCGTGCTGCCCGCCAACCTGACCAGCCTCACCATCGCCATCGCGATCTCCTGGTGGCCCTGGTACACCCGGCTGGTCCGCGGCCAGGCGGCGTCGGTGGCCGGTCGGCCCTACGTGGAAGCCTGCCGTGCGCTCGGCATACCGAGCTGGCGGATCCTGCTCCGGCACGTCCTGCCCAACTCGGTCACGCCGGTGATCGTCCAGGTGTCGCTGGACGTCGGCGGGGTGATCCTGACCGCCTCCGCGCTGTCCTTCCTCGGGCTCGGCGCGCAGGACCCCACGCCGGACTGGGGGCTGATGGTGGCCGAGGGCCAGAACTACTTCACCACCCAGTGGTGGCTGGTGACGTTCCCCGGCCTGGCCATCCTGATCACCGCGCTCGCGTTCAACCTGCTCGGCGACGGGCTGCGCGACGTGCTCGATCCGCGAAGGGTGCTCATCCGGTGAACCAGGTGAGCCCGGCCAAGCTGGAGGTCCGTGACCTGCGGGTCAGCTTCTCCGGGCACCCGGTCGCGTCCGTGCCCGAGCTGACCGTGGACGGCGGCGAGATCGTCGGCCTGGCCGGCGAGAGCGGCTCGGGCAAGTCGATGACGATCCTGGCGGTGCTCGGGCTGGCCGGGACGGCCGGGGCCGCCGTCACCGGCTCGGTCCGGCTGGACGGCCAGGAGCTGATCGGGCTGTCCGCCGCCCGGCTGCGGGCGATCCGCGGACGGCGGATCGCGGCCATCTTCCAGAGCCCGGCGCTGGCCTTCAACCCGGTGTTCCGGGTGGGCGCGATCGTGTCCCGGACGCTGCGGCAGCACGGCCTGTCCGCCGCCGACGCCGCGGCGCGGGCCGACGCGGCCATGCGCAGCGTGCTGCTCGCGCCTGAGCTGCTGGACCGCTACCCGGCGCAGCTGTCCGGCGGGCAGCTGCAGCGGGTCGCGATCGCGCTCGCCCTCGCGCTGCGCGCCGAGGTGCTGCTGGCCGACGAGCCGACCAGCGCCCTGGACGTGACCGTGCAGGCCGAGGTATTGGAGCTGCTGCGCGAGCTACGTGACTCCCGCGGCATGGCCGTCCTGTTCGTCAGCCACGACCTGGCCGTCATCGCCGAGCTGTGCGACCGGGTGGCGATCATGCGCGCCGGGCAGGTGGTCGAGCAGGGACCCACCGGGCAGGTGATCGCGGCGCCGCGGCACGACTACACCCGCGAGCTCCTCGCCGCGGTCCCCAGGCTGGGGGAGTGACCGTGGCCGACGAGATCCTGCTGGACGTCCGGGACCTGCGGGTGAGCTTCGGGCCAGTCCGCGCGGTCGACGGGGTCAGCCTGGCGATTAGCCGCGGGCCGTTCGGCATCGCGCTGGTCGGGGAGAGCGGCTCGGGCAAGACCACCGTGGGACGCGCGATCCTGCGGCTGGTTCCCGCCTCCGGCGGGACGATCGCGTTCGATGGGCAGGACGTGCTCGGGCTGCGCGGGCCGCGCCTGCGAGCCTACCGGCGCGCGGTGCAGATCGTGTTCCAGGACGCCGACAACAGCCTGGACCCGCGGATGCGGGTCGGGGCAACCCTCCGCGAGGTGCTGATCGCGCACGGGCTGGCGGGCCGCGGCGCCCTCGGCGCGCTGGCCGACCGCGGCGCCCTCGGCGGCCGGGTGACGAACCGGGTCGCGGCCCAGGTGGCGGCGCTGCTGTCCGAGGCCGCGCTGGACCCGGCCCTGGCGTCCCGGTACCCGCACCAGCTGTCCGGCGGGCAGCGCCAGCGGGTCGCGATCGCCCGCGCGATCGCGGTCTCGCCGCGCCTGCTGGTCCTGGACGAGCCGACCAGCGCGCTCGACGTCACCGCGCAGGCCAGGATCCTCGCCCTGATCGGACGGCTGCGCGGCGAGCGCCAGCTCGCCTACCTGCTGATCACCCACAACCTCGCGATCATCCCCGGGCTATGCGAGCAGATGGTCGTGCTCTACCTGGGCCGGGTCGCGGAGTCCGGGCCCACCGGCGAGCTGCTGGCCCGGCCCGCGCACCCGTACACGCTGGCGCTGCGCTCCGCGGTGCCCGAGGTCGACGCGGCCGCGCGGCGGTCCCGGATCATCCTGCCCGGCGACACCCCGCAGGCCGGGTCGACGCCGCCCGGCTGCCCGTTCCACCCGCGCTGCCCGCTGGCCATCGACGTCTGCCGGACCACGGTGCCGCCGCTGCACGCCGTGGCGCCCGGGCGGCAGGCGGCCTGTCACCGCGCCGCCGAGGTCCTGTCCGGCCTGCGGCCGCCGGGCGCGCCCGCCCAGCTCGCCGGGGAACCGTAACCTCGGCCTCAGCCCGCCCGGGTGCTGAATTGCACGCACGACATCCCGAAGGACTCGGTTGCGGTCACGCACATCGCGGACAGATCCTGGAAGGACCGGTGCACTCCGAAGCCCCGCCAGTACCAGCCCCGCTCGAGGGTGAACGTCCGGCTGGCTACGGTCAGGCCGCCCGGATGCCGCGCCGAGTAGACGATCACCCGCCAGGTCCTGGCCACGGTCGTGTTGTACTGCACCCACATAATGACGGTGCCGATGCACACGCTGCCGTCCGCCGAACGGTGCCACCACAGGTGGCCACCCTGGACCCGGCTCGGATTGGTGATGAACCCGTCCGCCGGGAGCTGCATCTGCGTGACGCCCCGGCAGCCTGCTGCTGTCGTTGTCGTCGACGTGGCAGCCGTTGTTGCCGCCGTCGCGGCGCTGGACCGGCCCGCCGTCTCGTAGGTCACGCCCGGCGCGAGCAGCGCCACCGCCGCGGTGATGAGCATGGCGGCCAGCCATTTGGCCGGCAGCCGCCTGCGGCGGGCCTGGTCGGCAGCGGCAAAGCTGACAGGGGAACGCGGAAGTCGCCTCACGCCTGGTTCTCCTTCTGGTCGTGCTCGAAGGGGTCCGGCGCCCGGGCGATCACTCACCTACCAGAACGGTCACGTCGGCACCGTGGTTCAGCGGTCCCGCGCGAACGCTAAGCTCAGCGAGCATGCCGAGGCTGCTGGTCGTCCACCACACCCCGTCGCCCGCCCTGCAGGAAATGTTCGAGGCCGCGGTGAGCGGCGCGCGGACCGACGAGATCGACGACGTCGAGGTGATCATCAGGCCCGCCCTGACCGCGGCGGCCGTCGACGTGCTCGAGGCCGACGGTTACCTGCTCGGCACCCCGGCCAACATCGGCTACATGTCCGGCGCGCTCAAGCACTTCTTCGACGGCATCTACTACCCGTGCCTAGAGGCGACCCGGCGGCGGCCCTACGGTCTGTACGTGCACGGCGGGATGGACACCACCGGCGCGGTGCGCGCGGTCGAATCGATCGCCACCGGCCTGCAGTGGCGCACGGTCCGGCCCCCGGTCACCGTCACCGGCCCACCCAGTAAGTCCGATCTGGAAGCCTGCTGGGAACTAGGCGCGCTCCTAGCCGCCGAAATCGCCGGCTAGCAGAACCGCCAGCAGACCCAACTCCCTATCGCCAGCAGCCGCAATCCCACATCACCGGCAAGACAGTTCCCTATCGCCCTCAGGCGCAATTCCACATCGCCGGCAGACACAGTTCCCTATCGCCCTCAGGCGCAATTCCACATCGCCGGCAGACACAGTTCCATGTCGCCGGCAGGCACAACTCCCTATCGCCGGCAGCCGCAACCCCATGATCGCGAAGACTTTTTAGTCTGCCGAGACTAAAGACCCTTCGCGATCATGAAAATACGCGCTGATCTTCCCCGGATTTTCATGATCGCGAAGACTTTCATACCGCAGGGAGTAGTAAACCCTTCGCGATCATGAATAGAACGCAAAATAGCGTGAAGGAGGCGGCCTCCGTGGAGTAGCTGGTCCCTGCCGGGCGCCCGCCCGACGCCTACCGGACGCAATGAAACCGGGAACCCACTGCGTTAGAACGCACTGGATCCGTGGTTTCATGGCGTCCCAACTGGCCCGGCGCGCCCGAACAGTAAAGCTGATGGTGTCGGTGCGACCTGAGTCCGGTTTTCTGGGAACGTACCGCCCGGCCGTGGCCCACTGGCTAAACCGCATTGCCGTATAACCCGGATCCTCCACGTTAAATTCAAGATCGTCGCGCCAGCGGGCTAGCCCAGGTACAGCAGAGGCGCAGGGGACACGCGCATTCTGCGTGAGGCAGGCATCCTCTACCCGCCGGATGCCTCGAAATCGCCGGCGGCCTGGAAATCGGCGGAGGCGTCGAAATCGGCGGCGAGCTCGGCCGGAGCGCGCATCCGCCACGCGTCGGTGACCAGTTCGGCCAGCCGTCCGGCGTCCACCTCGGCCAGCCGCAGCATCACCAGCGGCCAGCCGTCGTAGCCCGACGTGGTGAAGAACATCGCGGGCTCGCCCAGCAGCA
>DAIOWL010000135.1:0-7130 GCA_036758545.1 Streptosporangiaceae bacterium
CACCCGCCGCGCAGCATGTACCGGGCCTACCTGGAGCAAAGCCAGGTGTTCGTGGGTATCTACTGGCAGCGGTACGGCTGGGTCGGCCCGGGGATGGACATCTCGGGCCTGGAAGACGAGTACCGCCTGGCCGCGGGAAAGCCCATGCTGTTGTACCTGAAGCGTCCCGCGCCCGATCAAGAGCCGCGCCTGACGGCGTTGATTGACAGCATCCGCGCGGCCGGCAGCATGTCGTACCGGACCTTCGCTACGCCGAGGGAGCTGGAGCGCCTGCTGGTCGACGACCTTGCTGTCGTCCTGAGCGAGAGCTTCCGCAGCGCGGCGGAAGGCACCGCGGCGCCGCGCCGGTCGCCGGCCGGGCCCGGGGAGGCGGAGCTGCCAGCCGGGACGGTGACCTTTGCTTTCACCGATATCGAGGGTTCCGCGCGGCTGTGGGAGACCGAGCCGACCGCGATGGCCCGGGCCCTGGTCCTGCATAACGAGACGCTCCACGCCGCGTTCGGGCACCACGGCGGGGTGGTGTTCTCGACGATGGGCGACGAGATGGCGGTCGCGTTCTCCTCGGCGGCCGGGGCGGTGAGGGCGGCCCTGGAGGCGCAGCTGGCCCTGATGGCAGCGCCGTGGCCGACCGAGACCGGGGTGCTGAAGGTCCGGATGGGCCTGCACACCGATGAAGCCGCGCTAAGCGACGGCCAGTATGCCAGCCGGCCGCTGAACCGCTGCGCGCGACTGATGGCGGCCGCCCATGGCGGCCAGATCCTGATGTCGGACGTGACCGAGGCCCTGGTGCGGTCGCAGCTCCCCGACGGCGCTTCCGTGCTGGACCTGGGCGAGCACCGGCTGCGTGATCTGCCCGGCCGGATGCACATCTTCCAGCTTGTCCACCCGGACTTGCCGGGCGCATTTCCCGCGCCGCGGACGCTGGATGCGTTTCCGGGGAATCTGCCGTTGCAGGTGAGCTCGTTCATCGGCCGTGCCCGTGAACTCGAGCAAACCGCGGCGGCGCTGGGCGAGGCGCGGGTGGTGACCTTGACCGGTGTGGGCGGGGTGGGTAAGACCCGTCTGGCGTTGCGGGTCGCGGAGCAGGTGCTGCCGCGGTTCGGTGATGGCGCGTGGCTGTGTGAGCTGGCACCGGTCCGCGATGCCGCCGGCGTGGACGGTGCCGTGGCCGCGGTGTTCTCGGTGACTGCCCGGGGCGGCCAGAGCACCCGCGATGCCCTGGTCGAGTTCTTGCGCAACAAGGAGTTGCTGCTGGTGCTCGATAACTGTGAGCATCTGCTCGCCGGTGCCGCGGCGCTGGCCGCGGTCCTCGAGCGGTCGTGTCCCCGGCTGGTCATCCTGGCGACCAGCCGGGAGGGTCTCGGGATCGACGGAGAGCGGCTGGTTCCGGTGCCGCCGTTCGCGGCGCCGGACGTCGATGCCGATCTGGAGACGATCACCGATGCGGAGGCGGTGCGCCTGTTCGCGGACCGCGCGGTCGCGGTCAAGCCTGGTTTCATGGTGACCGCCGAGAACGCGGCGGCGGTCGCCGCGGTGATCCGGCGTCTGGATGGGGTGGCGCTGGCCATCGAGCTGGCGGCGGCGCGGGTGCCCGCGATGACCCCGGCCGAGCTAGCCCGGCACCTGGACCGGCGTTTCGCGGTGCTCGCGGGTGGCCGACGGGGCGCGGTGGAACGTCACCAGACGCTGCGGGCCGCGATCGACTGGTCCTTCGAGCTGCTCACCGAGCCCGAGCAGCGGCTGCTGGGCCGGCTGGCGGTGTTCGCGGGCGGCTGCACCCTGGAGGCCGCCGAGACGGTGTGCAGTGGTGAGGGTATCGATCCCGACGCTGTGTTTGGGCTGCTGGCGAGCCTGGTGGCGCGTTCGCTGGTGGTGGCCGAGCAATCCGGGCCGCAGAGCCGCTACCGGTTGCTGGAGACCATCCGCCAGTACGGCGAGGAACGCCTCGACCAGGACGGCGAGACCGAGCGGTGGCGGGCCCGCCACGCCGGCTACTACGCCGGCTTCCTCAGGCAGGTCCGGGAACATGACCGCGACCGGGACGAGGTGTTCTGGGCTGTCCGGCTCAGCGCCGAGCAGGACAACCTGCTGGCCGCGTGGTCGTGGGCGGTCGACATCGGCAACGTCGACACCGCGTTCGCGATCCTGGCCGGCTTCGCGCCCTGCGAGGTCTGGAGCAGTTACCCGTTGCTGCTTCCGGGCGCAGCGGCCCTCGAGCTGCCCGGCGCGACTGAGCACCCGGGCTACCCGCTCGCCCTCGCGGTCAGCGCCGTGCTCGCGTCGTTTCGCGCGGACGTGACCGGCGCCGAGGAGCTGTGCCGTCAGGCGGCCGAGGCCAGCGCGCGCCGGGATACCCCGGACTGGCGGGTCGAGGAGACCCTCTGCGCGGCCCGGTCGAACATCGCGAACACGACCGGCGCGTTCGAAGACGCCGGCCGCCTAGCCGAACAGGCGGCGGATCTCGCGCGGGCCGGCGGCGACCTTGCGGACGCCTCCATCGAGCTCACCATCGCCGTAGCCGACCGCGTGTTCGTCGACGACGCACCCGGGGCGGTCCCGCTGGCCAGCGAGGCGCTCGCGCTCGCCCGCCAGATCCACGCCCCGGCCCTCATCGCGAGCGGCCTGCTCGCTGTAGGCCTGGCCGTCGCCGACACCGACCCCGCCCGAGCCCGGGCCAGCCTGCGTGAGAGTCGCGAGCTCAGCACCGCGCTCGGCTACCAGGACGACCTCGGCCTGCTGTGGGCGACCGGGATCGCCTACCGCCTCAACGACCAGGCCGCCACGCTCGAGCTCGGCCGCCGCGCCATTCGCGGCCTCCGGTGGGGCGGTGACCGCCTCCGGATGGGCCTCGTCCTCCACATGATCGCGGGCGCGCTCGCCACCGCCTGGCCCGCTTCCGCCGCGACCATCCAGGGTGCCGCCGAGGCCAATGTGACCGCGCCACCGAGCCTGAAAACGCGGATAGCCCTGGACGACGAACGCGTGCAGGAACTACGCGCCCGCGGGGCGGACATGGACTGGGACCAAGCCGTCGCCTACACGGTCACGCAGACCACCCAGGCCCTTAGCGACCTCGGCTCAGTGGCGCCGCCGAAGTAGCTGGCCCCGCCCCTGGCTGGGCCCAGTCGCTCGCGGCGCGGTCAACGGTTCATATCCTGGACCAGTGGATGAGATCGTGCGTACCGCGGGCGAGGCGATGCTCACGACCCCCGCACGACATCCGCTGTCCGTCACCGTCCGTGAGATACGGGACTTCTTCCGCGACGATCATGTCCATGCCGCGCTGATCGTCAGCCCGGCCGGGTACCTGGAATCTGTCGTGGAACGCGACGACATCGCCGGGTGCCAGGCTCCTGATGCGGTCGCTGCGCCGCTGGGACGACTCGCAGGCCGCACGGTGCCGGCCGGGGCCAGCCTGGCCGACGTGCGCCAGGCGATGACCACAACCGGGCGGCGGCGGGCCGCTGTCACCAGCGCCGACGGCCGGCTTCTTGGCCTGCTGTGCCTGAAGGTCAGCCAGACGGGATTCTGCTCCGACCAGGACGTTCGCGCCCGCGCCCTGAGCGCGGGTTCTTATGAGACCGTTTCTTGCGTCGCGCAAATGTGAATTGCTAATTCAATGGACTGGTCTGCTCTTCCAGTGACGCGCCCCTCAATGCGTTTTAAATCGCTGAACGGCCAGGACAGACCGGCGTTTTAGCAGCATCTGAGCTGGGAAAACGCGAGTACTGGCGGTTTTGTAAGCGCTGGGCGATCGGGCTGTCGTCTCGCTTTCCGGCGTTGTGGCGCGGATACGGCCGGTGGATACTGCGTAGAAATGCAGGCGACGGTAGCCGCGAGGAGAATTCATGACTGCCACCGTGAATGAGCAGGCGACGGAAACCGTCCGCGGCGCGTGCCCGCATGATTGCCCGGACACCTGCGCGATGCTGGTCTCGGTCCGCGACGGGCGCGCGGTGGAGGTGCGGGGCGACCCCGAGCATCCGTTCACCCGCGGCGGGTTGTGCGTGAAGGTGAACAACTACGTCGACAAGGCCTACAGCCCTGACCGGGTGCTGTACCCGATGCGGCGCACCGGCCCGAAAGGCAGCGGCCAGTTCACCCGGGTCTCCTGGGACGAGGCGCTGGATGAGATCACCAGCCGGTTCCGGTCCGCGATCGCCGAGCACGGCCCCGAAACAGTCATGCCGGTGAGCTATCTCGGTACCGAAGGCATCCTGAACGGCCTGAACGTGGGAGACCCGTTCTTCAACAAGCTCGGCGCCACGATCACCGAACGCACCTACTGCGACTCCGGCGCCTGCACGGCCTACACCATGACGATCGGCGCGACCGCGGGCGTGGATCCGGAGAGCCTGGCGCACTCCCGCTACATCCTCATCTGGGCCTGCAACATGATCTCGACCAACCTGCACCTGTGGCCGTTCGTCGCCGAGGCACAGCGCCGCGGCGCCAAGGTCGTGGTGATCGACCCGGTGCGGCACCGGACGGCCGCGCACGCGGACTGGTACATCCCGATCCGGCCCGGCACCGACGGCGCGCTCGCGCTGGCCCTGATGAACGTGATCATCGGTGAGGGACTCGCCGATGATGCCTACGTCCGCGACTACACCGTTGGTTATGACGAGCTGGCCGAACGGGTCGCCGGCTATACACCGGAATGGGCATCGGAGCAGACCGGGATCCCGGCCGATGACATCCGGACCCTGGCCCGCGAGTACGCCACCAGTCAGCCGTCGATGATCCGGATCGGGGTGGCGATCGAGCGGCACGCCGGGGGCGGGCAGACGGTGCGCTCGATCGCCTGCCTGCCCGCGCTGACCGGGGCCTGGCGCCGGGTCGGCGGCGGGCTGCTGCAGCTGCCGCTGTGGGCGTTCCCGGTGAACTGGCCCGCCCTGCTCCATCCGGAGCTGGCCACGCCCGGGACCCGGGTGGTCAACCAGTTCCTGCTGGGCCGGGCGCTGACCGGGGAGCTGGGCCTGGACCCGCCGCTCACCGCGCTGATGGTGTACAACTCCAACCCGGTGGTGGTCTGCCCCGAACAGGGCAAGGTGATCGCGGGCCTGTCCCGGGAGGACCTGTTCACCGTGGTCAGCGAGCATTTCCTGACCGACACCGCCCGCTACGCGGACCTCGTGCTGCCGGCCACCACGCAGCTGGAGCAGCACGACATCATGTTCAGCTGGGGCCACTTCTACGTCACGCTGAACACCCCGGCCATCGAGCCGCTCGGCGAGGCTATCTCCAACACCGAGCTGTTCCGACGGCTGGCCGCCCGGATGGGGTTCACCGAGGAGTGCTTCACCCGCACCGACGAGCAGATGATGGCCGAGTCGTTCGACTGGTCCGCGCCGGCCCTGGAAGGAATCAGCCTGGAATCACTGCGCCAGAGCGGCTGGGCCCGGCTCAACCTGCCTCCCGCCGATCAGTACGCTCCGCACGCCGAGGGCAACTTCCCGACCCCGTCGGGCAAGGTCGAGTTCCGGTCCTCGGTCGCCGAGCAGGGCGGCAACTTCGTGCTCCCGCTGTTCCGGCAGGGCTGCGGCGAGTACCAGCCGGGCGGCACGGTCGATCCCCTGCCGTACTACGTGCCGCCCCGCGAGACAGACGACACGGGATTCCGGCTGAACCTCATCTCGCCCAAATCGCACGCCTACCTCAACTCCAGCGCCGGCGACCAGCCCGCGCAGCGCCGGGTCCAGGGCGAGCAGGCGGTGACCGTACACCCGCGCGACGCCGCTGAGCGCGGCATCACCGACGGGCAGGACGTCCGGGTGTACAACGACCGCGGTCAGTTCATCGCGCTGGCCCAGGTCAGGGACGATATCGCCCCGGGGGTGGTGATGGCGCCGATGGGAGCCTGGCGCAAGAACGCCAAGGGCCAGTCCACCGTCAACGCGGTCAACCCGTTCGTGTTCGCCGACCTGGGCAATGCCCCGACATTCTCCGACACTAGAGTCGAGATCGAACCGGTCAGAGCCGGCGACAGCTAACCGCAAACAGAGCTTTACCTGCGCAAACTGCAGTGACAGTGGTTGCCGCCGTTGTGGCGGTTAGGGTAACTAATGAGTCCTGGCGGGCTAGGGAACAACTGCCCCCGATCGAAGGGCCGCGCTGATGAAGCTGCCTCCTGTCGAGTACGAGGCACCGACGACCGTTGCTGAGGCTATCGATTTGCTCGCTGAGCACGGTGACGAGGCGAGCGTGCTGGCGGGCGGGCAGAGCCTGATACCGCTGCTGGCGCTGCGGCTGGCCCGGCCGGAGGTGCTCATCGACATCAACGGCATAGCTGAGCTGTCCGGGGTGTCCGCGGCCAACGGCCACGTGGCGATCGGCGCCACGACCCGGGAGTACGTGGCCGAGGAATCCGGGACCGTCGCCGATACCCTGCCGTTGCTGGCGGCCGCGCTGCCGCTGATCGGTCATGAGGCCATCCGCAGCCGCGGGACGATTGGAGGCAGCCTGGCGCATGCCGATCCGGCCGCCGAGTTGCCGGCCGTCGCCAGGGCGCTGGATGCCGAATTCGTGGTGCGTGGCCCGTCGGGGACGCGGGTGATCCCCGCGGCGCAGTGGTTCGACGGTTACCTCACGACGTCACGCCGTCCTGACGAACTCCTGGCCGAGGTGCGATTCCCGGCCGCGGGACCGGGCACCGGAGTTAGCTTCGAGGAGGTCGCCCGGCGCCACGGTGATTTCGCCATCGTCGGCCTGGCGGCGTCACTGGTGTTTTCCGGCGGGGTCATCAGCGAGGCCCGGCTGGCGTTCGCCGGCGTATCCGACGTGCCGGTCCGGGCCGCGGCCGCGGAGGATCTACTGGCCGGCGAGAGGCCGTCGGCGGAGCTGTTCGATGAGGCGGCCCGCCGTGCGACCGAGGATCTCGACCCGCCGGCCGACCTGCACGGGTCGTCGGACTACCGGAAGACGGTCGCGGCCGCGGTGGTGCGCCGCGGCCTGCGAGCAGCAGCCGACAACGCCCGCGAGAGGCAGTAGCTGATGGTGGACATCACCCTGAGGGTCAACGGCGCGACGCGCACGGGCTCGCCGGAGGCGCGCAAGACGCTGGCGGACTTCCTGCGCGATGACCTCAATCTCACCGGCACCCACGTCGGCTGCGAGCACGGGGTCTGCGG
>DAIOWL010000135.1:7230-11145 GCA_036758545.1 Streptosporangiaceae bacterium
ACGCTGCAGCAGGCGATGTGGGATTCGCACAGCTTCCAGTGCGGTTTCTGCACGCCGGGGTTCGTCATGCAGGCCACCGCGTTCCTCAGCGACCACCCCGACGCCGACGAGCAGCAGATCCGCGAGGCGCTGTCCGGCAACATCTGCCGGTGCACCGGCTACCAGAGCATCATCGACGGCGTCCTGCTGGCCGCCGAACGCGATCGAACACTGCGGGACCGAGAAACGCTGAGCGAGGAGCGACGATGACAGCCATTGCGGCGGAGCGCTACACCGGCGCCAGCATCAAGCGCTCAGAGGACCCGCGCATCCTGACGGGCACGGGCCGGTACGTCGACGACATCAAGCTGCCGGGGATGCTGCACGCGGCGTTCGTGCGCTCGCCGATGGCTCATGCTCGCGTGCTCTCGGTCGATGTCTCGGCGGCGCGGGCGCTGCCCGGAGTGGTCGCGGTGCTCACCGGAGCGGAACTCGAGGAGATCACGGTCCCGGGGCCGGACGCACTGATGGCCCTCATGGGCTGGACGGGACCTACCCCCGAGTTCACCCTGCTGGCGACCGACAAGGTGCGCCTCGTCGGGGATCCCGTGGCGGTCGTCGTCGCCGAGAGCCGCTATATCGCCGAGGACGGCTGCGAGCTGGTGGAGGTCGAATACGACGACCTGCAGCCGGTCGTGGATGCCGCCTTCGCGCTCGACCCGGGCAGCCCGCCGCTGTTCGCCAACCTCGGTGACAACATCGCCCGCCTGCACTCGCGCCACGAGTTCGGCGACGTCTCCGCGACCTTCGCTCATGCTGATCGAGTGACCGACTTCCACATCGACGTGCACCGTCACCAGAACGTGCCCATGGAGGGACGCGGCTGCGTTGCGAGCTACGACGCCGACTCCGGTGTCATGACGATGCACGCGGCCACGCAAAGCGTTCACGTCACGAGGATTGCCGTCGCCATGCGTCTCGGGCTGGAGCAGGACAAGGTGCGTGTTCTGGCTGGCGATATCGGCGGCTCGTTCGGCCTGAAAATCGGCGCCTCACGCGAGGAGCTCGCCGTGGCCGCCGCCTCGCGTCAAATCGGCCAGCCGGTCAAGTGGGTCGAGGACCGCGGCGAGAACCTCACCGCGTCGGGGCAGGCCCGCGAGGAGAGCTTCGACGTCCGGGCGGCCGTCAGCAACGACGGCGACCTGCTCGGGCTGGACGTGAAGATGGTCATCGACACCGGCTCCTACCCGGGCATGGGCGCGATGGTTCCGGACATCATGGAGGCGATGCTGCCCGGTCCGTACAAGCTCGCGGCCATGGGTTTCGAATCGACCGCGGTCACGACGAACAAGGCATGCTACGTCGCTTATCGCGGCCCGTGGGCGTCCGAGACGTTCGTCCGGGAACGTGTCCTCAACCTCATAGCGAAGGATCTCGGCCTCGATCCGGTCGAGATCCGGCTGCGTAACGTCGCCCCGCGCACCGATCCGCCGATCGTGATGATCACGGGGCGTCCCCTGGTGGGAGTCACGGCCAGGGAGTCACTGGAGCGGGTCGCTCATCTCGTGGACTTTCCCGCGTTCCGGCGCCGCCAGGCGCAGGCGCGAGCGCAGGGCCGCTACCTCGGCATCGGCGTGGCCACGTTCATCGAGGCGGCGCCGGGCCCGCGCGCGCCGGAGGGGCCCAGCGGCCCCATGGGCCTGGAGTCGATGCGCCTCCAGCTCACCGAGGACGGCATCGTCGTGCTGTTCACCGGGCAGATGCCGCACGGCCAGAGCCACCAGACGACCCTGGCCCAGATCGCCGCCGACGAGTTCGGCGTGCCGTTCGAGCAGGTACGCGTCGTGGTCGGCGACAGCGCCGTGGTCCCGTTCGGCCTGACCGGAGGCAGCCGGTCGGCCACCATGACCGGAGGCGTGGCGCTGCACGGCGCCCGGCAGCTCAAGGCCAAGGTGCTCGATTTCGCGGCGGACCTCATGGAGGTCAGCGCGCAGGACCTGCTGATCACCGACGGCAACGTCTGGGTACGCGGCGACCCGGCCAGCGCCATCTCCGTCACCGAGGTCGCGCAGCGCGCCGCGTCAGGTCCGTCCGGCAACGGCGGCGGCGCCGCCGCCGAGTTCGAGGTCGAGGCCACGTACGACGGCGGCGAAGGCGGCTGGTCCGGCGGCACTCACTGCGCGATCGTGGACGTCGATGCCGAGACCGGCATCGTGAAGGTGGAGCGGTACGTCGCCGTCGAGGACTGCGGCGCGCTCATCAATCCCGCCGTCGTCGAGGGCCAGATCCGGGGCGGCGTCGCGCAGGGCATCGGCGCGGTGCTGCTCGAACGATCGGCGTACGGCGAGGACGGCACCTTCCAGTCGGCCACGTTCATGGACTACCTGATGCCGACCGCCTGCGACATTCCCCGCATCGAGATCGAGCACCTCGAGACCGTGCCGCTCGACGCCGACGTCAACTTCCGCGGCGTGGGCGAAGGCGGCATGATCGTCGCACCGCCCACCGTCGTGAACGCGATCGAGGACGCCCTCTCACCCTTCGGGGTGCGGATCTACGAGCAGCACCTGCCGCCGGCCCGCATCCTCGAGCTCATCGCCGAAGCGGACCCAGGCCAGTAAATACCGGCCGGCGTCGTGTCGTCCCGTCCCGTGGTTCCAGCTGCCCCGCTGCCCGCACTGCCGCACTGGGAACAGACGCCCGCGGATCTGCCGGACGCCATCAGGCAGACCAAGGCGGCACTCCGGGCTCGTATCGCCGCGTCGGGCCGCACCGTCGAGGACGTCTTCGCTGTCGTCCAGGAGCAGATCGCTCACGAAGTCGGCGAGATCACCGCCGCGCGGGAGCGCGGTGAGACGATCTGGCCCGTCATCGACTTCGCGGACATCCAAGCCGGAAGGGTCCCGGCCGGGACGCAGGACCTGCTGCGCCGCCGCGGCTGCCTGGTCGTGCGGGGGCACTTCGACCGGGAACAGGCTCTGAGCTGGGACCGCGGCATCGTCGATTACGTCGAAGGCAACGGGTTCTTCAAGAACTACCGCGGTCCCGGCGATGACTTCTTCGGCAGCGTCGGCTCCCGGCCCGAGATCTACCCCATCTACTGGTCGCCCGCCCAGATGCAGGCCCGGCAGAGTGACCGGATGGCGCGGGTGCAGGCGTTCCTGAACAGCTTCTGGAAGCACGAGTCCGGAGGGGAGCGGTGGTTCGACCCCGGCCGGGACTCGCTGTACCCGGACCGCATCCGCCGCCGGCCGCCCGGCGCCGACTCCGGCGGCCTCGGCAGCCACCTCGACCCCGGCAACCTCGACCTGTGGATGACCCAGGCCTACCAGAAGGCCTTCCGCCACCTGTTCGACGGCACCGCCGAGCAGTACGACCCCTGGGACGCCGCCTACCGCACCGCCGGGCCCCAGTACCCCGGTACGACCATGTGCTCGGCCTTCCGCACCTTCCAGGGCTGGACCGCGCTGTCCGACATGGCCCATGACCAGGGCGTCCTGCACACCGTCCCGATCCCCGGCGCGATGGCCTACCTGATGCTGCGCCCGCTGCTCACCGACGTACCCGAGGACGACATGTGCGGCGTCACCGTTAACCAGGTCTTCCCCGCCAGCCAGCGGTGGCACTCCCTGCTCCTGCAGGCCCTCAGCGGCATCCCGGACGTCCGCGCCGGCGACTCCGTCTGGTGGCACTGCGACATGATCCACAGCGTCGCCCCGGTCCAGAACCAGCAAGGCTGGGGCAACGTCATGTACATCCCGGCGGCTCCCTGGTGCCCCCGCAACGAGCGGTACGCCGCCAGCGTCCGGGACACCTTCCTCACCGGCTCCAGCCCTAGCGACTTCCCCGCCGAACACTACGAACGAGACTGGGCCGACCGCTTCCAGCCCGGCGACCTCAACGACACCGGCCGGCGCGGGCTCGGCCTCAATTGAG
>DAIOWL010000136.1:0-11106 GCA_036758545.1 Streptosporangiaceae bacterium
TGGTGGTCCACGGTCTTGACGGAGAGAAACAGCTTCGCGGCGATCTCCGCGTTGGTGTGCTCGGCGCAGATCAGGTCGAGAACCTCGTGCTCGCGCCGGGTCAGCCCGAACGGCCGCTTCCGGGTGGCCGCGTGCGGGCCTGCCGGGATCGACCGGGCGCCGAGCATCCGCAGGCGCTGCCTGATGACCTGGGCGGCGGCTCGGGCGCCCAGGCCGATGACGATGCCGAGGGCCTCGCGCAAGGCCTCCTCATCCGGCACGTCGGCCAGGGCCATCGCCGCCTCGTACGGTGAGCCCAGGTGAGTCCAGGCGTGCGCGGCGCCGGCCGGGTCGCCGCTAAGCAGCAGCCGGTACGGCTCGGCTACCTCACCTTCCTCCGAACGCGGGGAGCCCAGGCGGCGCAGCCAGACCGCGACCGCGCCGCGCAGCCAGCCGTTGAGGGTCGCGCACACGTCGCAGGCCAGCTCGGCCTCGCGCCGGGCTGCGTCCAGGTCGCCTGCGAGCCAGTGCGCCTCGGCGCGGGCCAGCCGGGCCGGTACCTGGTTCTGCGGCTCGCCGGCTTCGTCTGCCGTGGCGGCCGCCTCGTCGAGGTACTCCCAGACCCCGGGCTCGCCCCGCCGGGCCCCGATCACGCCGAGCCGGATCAGCGAGCAGAGCCGGTTTGCCGGGGACGGGCCGACCTTGATCAGGATCTCCGTGCTCAGCGCGACGGCCTCGTCCCAGCGACTGGTCCGCTCCAGCACGTTGGCGTGCTCGCCGCGCAGGCAGATCGCGAACGTGGTGATGTCGTGCTCGTCGCAGAACGCGATGCCCGGCTCCAGGTACCGTTCGGCCTCGGCGAACTCCCGCTTGCCCGCGTGGATTCCGGACAGGTTGGTGTAGGCGCGCCCCGCCTCGTGATGGTGGCCTCCCGCCAGGGCGATGTCGAGCGCTTCGCGCATCTGGCCGGCCCAGTCCACGCCCTGGACCGAATGGCTGGCGGCCTGGGTGTTGAGCGCGTCGCTGTGCACGTCCGTCGCGCCGAACCGGATGGCCAGTGCCTGGGCCCGCCGGGCCAGGTCGATGGCGACGTCGTAGTCGGCGTACAGCATGCGCTGGTTGGCGAAGGTGGCGTAGGCCCGGGCGAGCTCGACGGTGGGCCCGAGCGGCTCCAGGGCCGACACGGCGGCCTCGGCCGCGTCGACGGCCTCGCGTCCGCGGCACAGGTTCCACCGGATGCGGGACAGCCGCCGCAGCGCGTCTCCCTGCCGCAGCTGGTCGCCTGCCTCGCGCCAGAGCGTCAGCGCGTGCTCCACCGCGGTCTCGGCGTCCTCCCACCGGTCGAGCAGCGCTATCTCGTCGGCGAGCCCCTCGTGCAGCCCGCCGAGCGTGACCGGATCCGCGCTGGCGGCGAACCGCAGCGCGCGCTCGTACTGCGCGGCGGCCTCCCGGTGTGATTTCAGCCGGGCGGCCCGGCGCGCCGCGGCGGCCGCGTACCGCAGTACCGCCGCACCGTCGCCCGCCGCCTCGGCGTGGAAGGCCAGCCGAGCGTCGTCATCGCAGCCGAACGAGCGCAGCGCGGCCAGCACCAGCCCGTGAATCACCTGGCTCCGGTGGCCGGCGATAGCCTGCGCCACCGCCAGCCTGGCGATCTCGTGGCGGAACCCGACCCAGGCGGCGTCGGCGACCAGCAGGCCGCTCTCCAGCAGCTCGTCGAGGACCGACGGCGGGCAGCCGCTTACCGACTCCAGCAGCCGCGCCTCGACCCGGGCACCGGTCAGCGCCGCGACATCCAGCACCTCGCGCGCCCCGGGGCCGAGCCGCGCCGACCGCGCCAGCACCGCGTCGCGTGCCGACGGGGGTACCTCTTCCACGCCGGCCCGCAGCACTTCGGTCACGTAGAACGGGTTCCCGCCGGTCAGCCGGTACAGCTCGGGCGCGGGCAGGCTGCTCCCGCCGGCCAGCGTCCGCACCGCCTCCGGGGACAGCGGCACCAGCCCGACGCGCCGGGTGGCCCGCTGCGAACCAAGATCGCCGAGCGTAACGCGGAGCGGGTCAGCGGCGGCCAGGCCGTCGTCCCGGTAGGTGGCGATGAGCAGGACCGCGGCGCCGCGTAGCCGACGGCTCAGGTAGCGGAGCAGGTCGAGGGTGGCCTCGTCGGCCCAGTGGATGTCCTCGACGACCACCACGTCCAGCACCCCCGGCGCGCTGAGGATGCCAAGCAGTGTGCGGAACAGTTCCTCGCGGTCGGCCCCGGCCCGGCCGCGCTCGAACAGCGCGCCGCCGAGCTGATCCGCCAGGTCGAACAGGGGCCCGAGCGGGCGCGGCGTGAACAGGCCGTCGCACATGCTCCACGACCAGCGAGCATCAGGCAGATCCCGGCACAGCCGCTCGACCAGGGCCGACTTCCCTACTCCCGCCTCGCCGCCGAGCAGGATCAGCCGTCCCTCGCCGCGGGCGGCCTGCGCCGCGTACTCGTTCAGCAGCGCCAGGGACGCCTCCCGCTCCAGCAGCGGCGGCCCGGTCTCGATAGCCGGCGTACCCCTGACCCGCATCCCCGCCCATCCCCGGTTCGTAAAGCCCTCTATGTCAACAGACGGACGACGAGGCCGCGCGGTTCAGGACCGTCCCGCTCTCGGCTGGCCCGGGTCGTTATCGTGATGCCATGACCGAACCCGATCACCCGGCAGATCCGGCGCCCCCGGTGCTCCCGGTGCGTCCCGGCAATTTCCTGCTCGAGCTCGTGCTGGTGCCCGTCAGCGACATCGACCGGGCCAAGGCCTTTTACTCCGAACGGGCCGGGTTTGGAGTGGATGTCGACGTGCGGCCTGCCGACGGCGTACGGGTCGTCCAGCTGACGCCCCCGGGTTCCGCGTGCTCGATCTCGCTGGTCTCAGGAATCCCCGCGTTCGACATGCCGCCAGGCAGCCTGCGCGGTCTGCACCTGGTCGTCAGCGACATCGAGGCCGCCCGCGCCACGCTGGTCGAGCGGGGCGTGGAGGTGGCCCCGGTCGAGGATCTCGGCGGCGTCTTCTACGCCTCGTTCGCCGACCCCGATGGCAACACCTGGACACTCCAGCACATGCCGTGGCGCCAGTAGCCGGAGCACGAGGGTGACGGACCACCAGACCAGCTTCTTCCCGACAGGGCGCGACCGCGGGGTCACCGTGGCTGTCGAGGGGTTCTTCGCGTTCGTCTGGTTCGGCTGGGGACAGGCGGCCCCGCCGTCATGGCTGGTTGCCCCGCTGGCCGTAGGCGCCGACCTGGCCGTGCTGCTCACCGTGGCGGGGATCGTGCTGACCGCGCGGACGGCCGGGCCATTGCGGGTCATGGCCGATCCCGGGGTCCGTCGCCGGTACAGCATCATCGTGGGCCTGGAGTTCGGCCTGCTCGGAGCCGGCGCGGCCGTGCTCGGAACGACCGGGCATGACCAGTGGATCCCCGTGTGGATCTGCGCCGGCGTCGGCGTGCATTTCTTCCCGCTCGCCTCGACCCTGGCGAACCGGTCGCTGCGGCTGCTCGCCTTTTGCCTGGTGACCCTGCTGGCAGGTCGCCCCCTTTACGGTGATCCATCCGATGGCTTACGTTTGCCTCGATCTCAACCGGAGGGGAAGGCATGAACGAACTGTGGCGTAAGGGCGCTGTCGAACTCGCGGGCATGATCCGCGACCGCGAGGTGAGCAGTCGTGAGGTCGTCCAGGCGCACCTAGACCGCATCGAGGTGGTCAACCCTCACCTCAACGCCATCGTCCGGCTGCTGGCGGACCAGGCTCTCGCGGCCGCCGACGCGGCCGACCTGGCGGTGGCGGACGGCGCTCGGCTCGGCCCGCTGCATGGCGTCCCGTTCACGGTCAAGGAGAACATCGACCTGGCGGGCACCCCGACCACGCACGCGATCCCGGCCCTGGCTGAGGCGGTCGCCGCGGTCGACGCCCCGCAGGTGGAACGGCTGCGCGCGGCCGGCGCCATTCCCCTGGGCCGCACCAACCTGCCCGACTTCGGCCTGCGGGTCCACACCGACTCCTTCCTGCACGGCCTGACCCGCAACCCGTGGAACCCGCAGCGCACCGCGGGCGGGTCGAGCGGCGGTGAAGCCGCGGCGCTGGCGACCGGGATGAGCCCGTTCGGCCTGGGTAATGACCTCGGAGGATCCCTGCGCAATCCGGCGCACTGCTGCGGCGTCGCGTCGATCAAGCCCTCCACCGGAGCGGTGGCCGCCGCGACCGTGATCCCGCCGGAGGACTACAACATCTCCTTCCAGCTCATGGCCGTCGAAGGGGTCCTGGCCCGCCGGGTCGCCGACGTCCGCGCCGCCTTCACCGTGATGGCAGGCCAGCATCCGCGCGACCCGCTCAGCGTCCCCGCGGTCTTCACCGATCTTGCCCCCGGCGAACGTCCGGCCGTCGCCGTGCTGCCCGAGCCGCCGGGCGGCAGCACTCACCCGGAGGTGGCCGCGGCCGTGCGCCGCGCCGCCGACGCGCTCGCGGACGATGGCTTCAAGGTCACCGAGGCCGCACCGCCCGACTACGAGCAGGCGCTCGAACTATGGAGCACGATCCTCATCGCTGACCTGCGGGTCATGAAACCGGTGCTGGATGAGCTCATGGGCCCGGGCGGCCGCCAGTTCCTCGACTACGCGCTCGGCTACCTGCCCGAATCGGATGTCGCCGCCTGGGCGATGGCGCATACCGCCCGGCACGGGCTAGCGCGTCGCTGGAGCCTGTGGTACCAGGAGTACCCCGTGCTGCTCAGCCCGGTCTGGTCGCAGCCCGCCTTCCCGCTGGACTTCGACATCGCCAGCCTCGACAACGCGATCGCGACCCTCGAGCTGATGCGCCCGGTCCTTCCGGCCAACCTGCTGGGCACCCCGGCCGCGGTGGTACCCGCCGGGATGGCCGAGGGCCTGCCGGTCGGCGTCCAGGTCATGGGCGGTAAGTACACCGAGCTTCGCTGCCTGGCCGTCGCGGAGGCGATCGAGCAGCGGCTCGGAACCCTCACGCCGATCGACCCGGTGACGGGCTGACCGACCTCAGCCGGCGGCGCGCTTGAGGATGTCGGGAGGGAACGCGCCGGCCTCGATGCACAGCTGCCCCCAGTGGTTCAGGCGGCCGCAGACCTCATCGAGCCGGTCGCCCAGCGCGGCGACGATCGGCTGTTCCTGAGCGTCGGTGCGCTGCTCGATGCTCTGCCGCTCCGCCCGCCCCTCGCCGGTGAGGGCGCCGTCGCGGACCCAGCCGCGGCGCTCGAGCCGGGCGATCGCTCGCTGCATGATGTCGGGGGCCCAGCCGCGGGTGGCGGTGTAGGACAGCAGCGGCATCCCGACCCACAGTTCGGTCAGGATGTTCATCTCGACCGGGTCCAGGCCAGCCGCGGCCGCCGCGGCTACGTGACTGTCGCCGCGGTGCTCGCGGACGAGGCCGCAGGCCCACCACAGGCAGTGCACGGCATCGCGCGGGCGGCCGTCGGCGCGCCGTCCGCTGAACAGCGGGCGGCCCATGCCGTCGGCGGCCTCCGCGGCGCCGGCGAGCAGGTTCGCCACCTCGCCCGGGTCCTCACCGGCCAGGACCTCCCGCAAGCTGGCGACCGTTGCCTCGTCGCGGGCCCGAGCCAGCCGGCCGGGCGGCACGGCGTTCCGTGCGGCGTCCCACAAGCTGGCCACGAGGCCAGGCTCGAACCAGGCGAAAGCGGCCGCGACGACAGCCCCGGCCGGGTCGCCCAGGCTGGCGCCCCGCCCGCCGACGTAGCTGGTGAGGAAGTCCAGGCCAAGCTGGGCCAGCCGCTCGTTCGTCGTCCGGCTCCAGACCGCGTGCATAGCCACCGGTTCGCAGGCGTCGCGCAGCCGGCGCGCGGGACTGCCCCCGGTGACGGCCACGGGCAGTTCGGTGCCCTCCTGGCGGGGCACGAAGAAGGCAGCCACGGCATCGGCGTAGTCCACGATCACGCTCCTCGTCGTCCCGGTCGCTCAGCACCCAGGCCGCGGCCCGGGTCAGTCTATTGGGGCCGGACGGTAAATACCGGTATATGCGCTGCCGGGTGCTGCGCCGCGAGTTATGCTCCCTGCCTGAGTGCCGCTACCGTATCTGGGTAGTCGGCTAGCTTATAGACCTTATTTCCCGGCTCGGGCGGGCCGGAATAGGATTTGATCGCTGGAGGGTTCGGGAACATAGGCACGCTCAGGATCAGCTGGTAACCCGCGTGCTTCCATGGGGCAAGCACGGGCTGATCCGCCTTTTCGGACGGCCACTGGTGGTCGGGCAGGTAAACGCCGGCGAACTGCAGACGGCCGCCCATCAGCTGCCCCATGCCGTTGACGGTGTCTGGGGTGTTGTTCTGCGACGATGCACCCTGGTTGACCAGCAGCGGACCGCTAGCCGTCGGGGCCGGAGTGACGTGCCCTCCCGCCCAGTAGAGCCCGATGGCGTGATGGGCCTTCATCCACGCCAGCATGTTCGTGATGAACAACGGGTCGTCCTGACCGCCGAACTTATGAAAGTCAAGTCCCCACTCCGGGATCATGATCGGCTTACCCGTGGCGTGTGAGAATGCCGCCATCCAATTCAGGCCGCCGGGCTCGGTGGTAAGGATTTGCTGCCATTTCCCCTCGTGATCGAGCGCGCCAGATGCCGTATGCAGGTAGGTGCCCTTATGTCCGCCGTACCAGTCGAAGATATCGGTTCCGACGTAGTCGACGTAAGCATTGCCAGGCCAGGCGTTGACTACCGAGGTACCGGTCGGGTACACGGTCCACAGGAACTTGAAATGCTGACCGGGTACTGAGCGCATGGCCGTGACAATCTGCCGCCACGCGCGGATATAAGCGTCCGGCTCGGACGATGGCGCGCGACGCTCGCTCCATTCGTACCATGAGCCGTTCATCTCACGGCCGAGGCCGATAATGGTATGGCTGAGTCCGTCCTTCACCAGCAATTCACCAAGGTTACGGAACTTCGAGTTGTAGGCGCCCGCCGCCGCCCCGGCGAAATAAGGGCTGGTTCTCTCGAAGTAGCCGTCCGTGGTCTCGTTCTGCTTGCCTACCTTCAGCAGAGCCTCAATTTCGGGGTTTACTGCGACAGCTACAGGCTTGGGTCTCGGCGGAGGATCACTGGATGATATCTTGACGCCCACCGCGACACCTGCTGCGGCAGCCAGGGTCACCACGACGATCAGGATAGGAATCATCTTCCGCGGGATCTTCCTGACCGTGGGCATACCCTTCCCTACTGGCCCCGTGAAGCCTGTGACTCTCGGCTGGTTACGTACGGTCGATCAAGCGTCAGTCTACCCGTGAGGCCGGCGCGGCCACGAGACGTGAGCGCCGTCCGTCCGGCGCGTGTCCGGTTTGCTGGCCTTGTCCGGCCCTGGGCTTTGCTGGCTCTTGCTCCGGCCGGCCGATACGATCCGGGTTGGGAGGGATGATGCCCAGCAGGCGGCGCCGGCTCGACCCTGTGGGCCCGTTCGGCAATCCGGACGGGTCACGAGCCGACCTCGAGGATGTGATCAGCGAGTTCGTCGACTTCGGCGGCGACCCGGCCTATGGCCACCTCGCGACCCGCGCCAACGACTCCATGGTGCGGGTCATCGTGGGGAAGCTCGGCGCCGGCAAGACGGTCTACCTGCGACGTCTTCAGGATTTCCAGGCACATCAGGACTCCGTCTATGCCGATGTGCCGCAGCAGAGCCTGCCGAAGACCGAGGTCGTGGTGAAGGCGTGCCAGTGGTTCTCGGACCGTGTCCTGGTCGAGAAGTGGATGCAGATCTGGGAGCGCGCGATCATGCGGTCGCTGGCCTCGCACCTGCTGTGCCGTCCCGAGTTGCGTCAGCAGCTGCGCGACGAGCAGACCGACGAGATCGAGCATGCGTACGTCCGGCTGCTCGACGACTTCCGGCGGCCTCGGTCGATCTACAGCCAGGTGCGCGACATCATCAATCAGCGGCACACCGCCCACCAGCTGTCCGCGTACCTTGACGATCCGCTCTGGGACGACCTCGAGGACCTGCTCGGCGACGTTGTCGGCCAGTGCAAGCCGATCTACTTCTACCTCGACGCGCTGGACGAGGAGTTCAGCCACGCCCCGATGTACTGGCTGAAATGCCAGGAGGGCTTGTTCTACCAGGTCATGCGGTTGCTCCGCGACCACAAGCTGGGTGGCCGCCTGCACATCGTCATCTGCATCCGCGACATCGTCATGTCGTCGGTGTACCGGTCAGAACATGCGCCGCGGTACTACAACGAACCGCACATACGGGTCCTGACCTGGGACCGAAGCTCGCTGCTCTACCTGCTTCAGCGGAAGCTGCAGCGGCTGCCGCCGTCGCTGCTGATGCGGCGCGCCGCCAGCGGCCCGCCCACGATCGGCGACTGGCTCGGGATCGACGGCGAATGGCGGGGACCCGATCACGACGGACCGATCGAGGACTACCTGCTCAGCCACACCAGGCTGATCCCGCGCGACATCATCTCGCTCGGCAATGACCTGAACGAGGAGGTCCTGCGGCAGAAGCAGGCTGGCAGCGCGGGCCTGCCGCCGGCGGCTCTGGAGAGGGTGGTCCAGCGCTGCGCCAAGCGGTTCGGCGACTCCCAGCTCGCCCAGTGCGCCAACCAGATCTCGTCGGACCTGATGCCGAAGAACGCCGCCCTGCACGACTACTCCGAATTGTTCACCAGCACCCAGGCCTACATCAGCGGCGTACAGGAGGACGTCCGGTCCTTCGTCCGGATGATCGGCGTCGACCGGTTCTCGCGCGCGGATCTCGGGGCACTGCAGGAGATGGCGGATCTGCACTTCGAGAAGGCGACGGATCTTGCCTCGGTCCTGTGGCAGAACGGCCTGCTCGGCTACGTTGACGAGTCCGGCCGGCGCCGGTTCTACTCCATGGGCGACATCGAGCAGTTCCACTTCCCGCCGGAGGTAGGAACGTACGTGCTGCATCCGTGCCTAGTGCACACCGTCGGGGGAATCCGGCATGTGCCGACGGACTCCACCGGAGCCGGCGATGCGCCCCGCACCCGCCCGCTCCCCGCTGCCGAGCGCAGCGATCTTCCCGGCGCATCCGGCGCCGCGGCGTCCTCAGGCGGCCGACCAGCGCTCCCGGAACCGGACCCAGCCGAGGTGCGATCCTCGGCCGGGGCCAAGGCCGCCGACTACGCCGCCGGCGACGTCCTCGAGGACCGCTTCCAGATCATGGAGGTAATCGGGCAGGGCGGCTTCTCGAAGGTCTACCGCGTGCGCGATGACGTCGAGGGTGAGGAACGAGCGCTCAAGCTCTTCGAAACCGCCGCCGGCTACGAGGCGGTCCGCCGTGAGATCGGCGCCCTGCGGAAAATCCACCACCCCAACGTGGTGGAGGTCTTCTGGGCCGGCAAGACCAGCGCCGGCGACTGGTATCTCATCACCGAGTTCATCGACGGGGAGTCACTCGACGAGTTTGTCACCGGAAACAGGCACCTTCGCGACCGGGAAGCAGTAGATGTCGCACTCGATCTGCTCGACGCGCTCGTGGCTTTCCATCCTGATTCTGCGCGCCTCAGGCAGCTCGACGCTAAACGTCAAGAAGGCGAACTGCCCGAAGCCGAGTCGCGTGAGTGGATGGAGCTGAAGGACAAGGGACTGGTCCACCGCGATATCAAGCCGCTCAACGTGATGCTCACTCGCACGGGAGCCAAGCTGCTCGACTTCAACATCGCCTCCCGGGTCGGCGACCCCGTGCATACCCGCTCCGGCACACCGCCGTATCAGCCACCCGACGCCGACCGGGATCGCTGGGACGTCTCTACCGACCTGTTCGCCGTCGGCGTGCTGCTCTACCGGCTCCTCTGCAACGGCCACCACCCGTTCCCCGATGCCATGCCCGCGGTCGGCAAACCGGTGACCGACCCGAGAACGATCCGCCCTGACCTCAACCCGGACCTGGCCGTGTTCCTCATCAAGGCCTGCGCCCCAGCCAACGAGGACCGCTTCTCCACGGCCGCCGAGATGCAACTCGCCTTGCGGAACATCCGCGCCGGCCTTTGACCCGGCCTGTGCGGCTATGTGCCCCCTGTGAGATGGTGACACCCGGGGGATCTCAGAGGGGAGCTACATGCCGAAGCCGACGATCGTACTTGTGCACGGAGCATGGGCAGACGGAGCGAGCTGGAACGCCGTATCGACCGAGCTTCAGGGTCAGGGCTTCACCGTCCTCACTCCGCCCAACCTCCTCCACGGGGTGGCGGGAGACGCCGCGTACGTCGCATCGTTTCTCACGCAGCGCACAACCGGTCCTGTCGTCCTGGTCGGCCATTCCTACGGCGGCGTGGTCATCACGAACGCCGGCGCCGCGGGCGGCGACGTCAGGGCGCTCGTTTACGTCGACGCGTTCATCCCCGAGGTAGGCGAGACCACCTTCCAGATCCTCGGCGGCTCGGGCTCCGCGTTCGACGTCCCAGACCCGAACGCCGTTTTCGACATCGTCGGTTACCCCGGAGCTCCGGAAGGGGACGCCGAGGCGTTCCTCAAGCCATCGACCGTCCACGAGTCGTTCGCGCAAGACCTCCCTGAGGCGGACCGGTGGCTGATCGTCGCGAGCCAGCGCCCGATCACGCTCGGCGCCAACACCGCGCCGACGCAGACCACGGCCTGGAAGACCATCCCGAGCTGGACCGTGATCGGAACCGAGGACCGCGTCATCCCCCCGGCGACGCAACGCAGCATGGCGGAGCGAGCCGGCTCCACGATCACCGAAGTCGCGGGATCGCACGTATCGATGGTGTCCCATCCCACGGCTGCGATCGACGCCATCCTTGCCGCCGTGGCTGCCATAGGCGGCTAACGGCCTTCACGGGCGGATCGGTCCGCTGCCGGATGCTCGGCCGTGCGCACGGCCGCACGCACGGCCGCACGCACTGAAACCAGGAATCCACGGCGTTAGAACGCCCTGGATCCGGGGTTTCATGGCGTTCCAGCTGGTCAGCCGCATACGAACCATGATGCTGGTGGTGCCGGCGTGTCCTGGGTCCGGTTTTCTGGACGTGCCGCACGGCCGCGGCCCACCAGCTGACCAACAACACGGTGCCGCAGGCTCGGGACACCTGTCTGATCAGGTGAAGGCGGGGATGCCGGTGATGGCCCGGCCCATGATCAGGATGTG